>NZ_JBHXAW010000017.1:0-28696 GCF_042726645.1 Isoptericola sp. NPDC060257 | reverse complement strand
GGGCGCTCGACGCGCCCGGCCGGTCACCCCGAAGGGAGGCATCGCCTTGTCCAAGACCCTCGCGGCGCCGGCCGCCGTGCCGCGCGTGCGGCCACGACCCGGGATCGCCGGCTGGTACCGGGGCGGCGGGCTGCACGCCGTGCTGTTCGCGGTCCCCGTCGTCCTCGTCTTCGCCTACTTCAGCTGGGGCCCCGTCGTCCAGGGCCTGGTGCTGAGCCTGCAGAAGACCAACCTCATCGCCCCCGCCGAGTGGGTGGGGCTGAGCAACTTCGAGTACGTCCTGTCCGACCCCGGGCTGGCGCAGGCCGCCCTCAACACGGCGTACTTCGCGCTGCTCGCGATGGTGATCGGCTTCCCGATCCCGATCTTCCTCGCCGTGATGATCAACGAGCTGCGCAAGCACGACGGCCTGTACAACGCGCTGGCGTACCTGCCCGCCATCGTGCCGCCCGTGGCCGCGATCCTGCTGTGGAAGTTCTTCTTCGACCCGTCGTCCGCCGGCATGTTCAACACCATGCTCGGGTGGATCGGCCTGGGCCCGTTCCCGTGGCTGAACTCCGAGGCGATGGCGATGCCGTCGATCGTCCTCTACGCCACCTGGGCGGGCGCCGGCTCGACGGCGATCATCTACATCGCCGCGCTGGCCACGGTGCAGACCGAGCTGTACGAGGCCGCCGAGATCGACGGCGCCGGGATCTGGCGCCGCGTCTGGCACATCACGATCCCGCAGCTGCGCGGCGTCATCCTCGTGATGCTGCTGCTGCAGCTCATCGGCACCTTCCAGATCTTCACCGAGCCGTTCCTGTTCACGGGCGGCGGGCCCAACAACGCCACCCAGACCATCCTGCTGAAGATCTACAACTACGCCTTCGTCAACGGGGACTTCGGCGCCGCGACGGCCCTGAGCGTGCTCCTGGCCGCCTTCCTCGGCCTGCTCTCCGTCGTCTACTACTCCGCGACCAAGAGGTGGAGCCAGTCATGAGCGTCGTCGACACCTCGCGCACCGCGACCGCCGTGCCCGACCCCGCCCCCGTGGCCGCCGTGCCGACCCGCCCCCGCCGCCGTCGACGGCGGGCCCCGGAGGAGCCCAAGACCCGCGGGCTCATCTCGTCCGGCGACCGCAAGCGCCGCAGCGTGCGGTTCTGGCTCACCCTCGTCCAGGGCGTGCTGCTCGTCGGACTGATCATCGCCTGCCTCGGCCCGCTGCTCTGGTCGGCCAAGGCGTCCGTCTCCAGCAGCCAGGACATCGTGGCCGACCCCATGGGGATCTGGTTCACGCCGAACGAGTGGGGCAACCTCGCCCTCGCCTGGAAGGGCGCCCAGATCGGGCAGTCCCTCGGCAACACGGTGCTGCTCGCCCTGGGCTCGACCGTCGCGACGCTGGTCGTCAGCATCGCCGCCGCGTTCTTGCTCAGCGTGCTGCGCCCGTCGTGGGGGCCCTGGCTCACCGGCGCCATCCTGGCCACGCTGTTCCTGCCCGGCGTCATCTCGCTCGTGCCGCTGTACCTCACGGTGCTCGACATGCCGCTGCTGCACATCCGGCTGCAGGACACGTTCTGGGCCGTGTGGCTCCCGTCGGCCGCGAGCGCCTTCAACGTCATCGTGCTCAAGCGGTTCTTCGACTCGATCCCCCGGGAGTACCTCGAGGCCGCCACGATCGACGGCGCCGGCCCGCTGCGGATCCTGTCCATGGTCGTCCTGCCGCTGTCGCGGCCGATCATCGGCGTCGTCGCGCTGCTGTCGGTCGTGGGCGCGTGGAAGGAGTTCCTGTGGCCGATGCTGGTGCTGTCCGACCCCGACCTGCAGCCGGTGTCGGTGATGCTGCCGAAGCTGGCGGCCGGGACGGCGCCCCTGTCGGTGCAGATGGCGGCCGTCTTCCTCACGATCATCATCCCCGTCGTGCTGTTCGTGATCTTCCAGAAGCAGTTCCTGCGCGGGGTCGGCACGGCTGGAGGGATCAAGGGATGAGCACGGTCGCAGGCAGCAAGGTCCTCGTCACGGGGGCGTCCGGACGGATCGGGAGCGTCGTCACCCGGCGGCTGCGGGCCGCCGGGGCATGGGTGACGGCCCTGTCCATCGACGACGCGCCGTCGCTCGAGGCGGACCGGGTCCTGGTCGGCGACACCACGTCGCAGGACGACGTCGCGGACGCGCTCGACGGCGTCGACGCGGTGGTGCACCTCGCCGCCCTCGCGCACCGGGACATCGCCCCGCCCTACGACGTCTACTCGACGAACGTGGTCTCCACGTTCAACGTGCTCGCCCAGGCGGGGGCGCTCGGCATCTCCCGGGCCGTCGTCGCGGGGAGCATCAACGCGTGCGGGCTGCCGCAGAACGTGCACGAGGTGTGGCCGGCGTACGTTCCGTACGACACCCACCTGCCCGTCGACATCGCCGACTGGTACTCGCTGTCCAAGCACCAGGACGAGAGCACCGCCCGGATGGCGTGGCGGCACTGGGGGATCGACGTCGTCACGCTGCGCTTCCCGCACGTGAACTCCGTGGAGGCGCTGCGCGCCCAGGCCCGCCGGCTCACCGAGGACCCCCGCCCCGGCCTGCTCGAGGGCTGGTCGTACCTCACCACCGACGACGCCGCGCGGGCGGTCGAGCTGTCCCTCACCGCGGCGACCTCGGGCGCGCACGCGTTCTTCCTCGCCGCCGACCGCACCCTCGCGCCGTACCGGACGGAGGACCTGCTCGACGCGTACGCGCCCCAGGTCCCCCGCACCCGCCGGCTCGTCGGGCGCGAGGTCCCGATCGACCTCACCCCCGCGCGCGAGCTCATCGGCTTCCGCGCGGAGCAGGAGATCGACCTCCCGACGCTCGACCTGCCGCGCACCACCGCCGGCACCACCGCCAGCAAGGAGCACTGATCCACGCCATGCCGCACGACCTGTCGCTCGACACCTTCGCCAACCCCTGGCCGCCCCGGGAGGACATCCGGATCACGTCCGTCCGCGCCATCACGACCGCCCCCGAGGGCACGGCGCTGGTCGTGGTGCGGATCGACACCGACGTGCCCGGCCTGTACGGGCTCGGGTGCGCCACGTTCACGCAGCGCTGGAAGGCCGTGCAGACCTTCGTCGACGAGCACCTGGCGCGGCTGCTCGTGGGCCGCTACCCCGGCGACATCGGCGACCTCACCCGGCTGGCCGCGTTCTCCGGCTACTGGCGCGGCGGGCCGGTGACGAACAACGCCATCTCCGGCGTCGACCAGGCCCTGTGGGACATCGCCGGCAAGCGCGCCGGGATGCCGGTGCACGAGCTGCTGGGCGGCAAGGTCCGCGCCGCCGCCGACACCTACATCCACGCGGCGGGCCGCACCGCCGAGGAGGTCGTCGAGCAGGCGCAGGGCTTCGTGGAGGCCGGGTGGCGGCACGTGCGCATCCAGCTCTCCACGCCGGGCGGCGGCGGGTACGGCGCGCCCGCGGTGCCGACCGAGTACCCCGACGCCCCGTACCCGAACGGCTGGAGCGCGCGGGACTACCTGCGGCGCGTCCCCGGCCTCTTCGAGGCGGTGCGCGAGGCCCTCCCCGACCGGGTCGAGCTGCTGCACGACGTGCACTCGCGCCTCACCCCGAAGGACGCCGTCTGGCTCGCGCGCGCCGTCGAGCCGTACCGCCCGTACTTCCTCGAGGACGTGCTGCCGCCGGAGCACTGGGACCGGCTGCCCGAGGTCCGGGCCGCCAGCCCGGTGCCGATCGCGGTCGGCGAGCTCACGACGTCCCTCACCGACGCCGTGCGGCTCGTGCGCGACGGCGGCGTGGACTTCATCCGCTCGCACGTCTCCGACATCGGCGGCCTGACGCCGGCGCGGAAGCTCGCGGACCTCGCCGAGCTGTGCGGGGTGAGGACCGCGTGGCACGGCCCGGGCGACACGTCGCCGATCGGCGCGGCGGCCAACGTGGCCCTCGACGTGACCTCCGCGGCCTTCGGCATCCAGGAGGGCCACCTCTACAATGAGGCGACCCACGAGGTCTTCCCGGGGACACTGCGGATCCAGGACGGCTGGCTGGTCCCGAACGACGCGCCGGGCTGGGGGATCGACGTCGACGAGGAGGCGGCGGCCCGCTTTCCCGCCGAGCTCTCCGGACACGACGCCTGGGCCGCGGGCGTCCGCCGACCCGACGGAGCGTTGGAGGCCCCGTGACCGAGCTGACCGACCGTTCGAGGCAGCGCCAGGGCGACGTGCGGCCCTACGCCTCGCGCCGCCCCCGGCCGGCGGGCGACCGGAGCCAGCCGGGCGCCAACCAGTACGACCTCGGGTCCTTCAACGAGGCGACGATCATCGAGACCATCCGGATCGCGGGCACCATCTCGCGGACGGAGATCGCGCAGCAGACCGGCCTCACGCAGCAGTCCGTGTCCCGGATCCTGCGCGGGCTGCTGGAGCGCGGCCTGCTCGCCGAGGGCGCGGCCGAGCGGACCGAGCGGCTCGGCAAGCCGCGCACGCCCGTGCGGCTGCGCGCCGAGGCCGCGCACGCGGCGGGCGTGCTCGTCGACCCCGAGCTGGTGTCGGTCGTGCTGACCGACCTGGACGGGGCCGTGCTCGAGCGGCGCACGGTGCCGCTGGACGCCGAGGTCGCGCCCGAGGCGCTCGTGGAGATCGTCGCGGACGCCGTCGACGACGTCGTGGACGCGTCCGGGATCGACGCCGCGACGTTCCTCGGCGTCGGCGTCGCCGCGCCCGGCCCGATCACCATCGACGGCCAGCTGCTCGACCTGCCCCTGTCCCACGCCTGGCGCAACGTGCCGCTGCGCAGCATGCTCGCCGAGCGGCTCGGCTGCCCCGTCGTCCTCGAGAAGGACGGCGCGGCGGCCGCCGTGGGCGAGCGGTGGATCGGCCGCACGGAGCGTGCCGGCGACTTCGTCTACCTCTACGTGGGCACCGGCATGGGCTCCGGGCTCGTCCTCAACGGCGAGACCTACCGGGGCGGCAGCGCGAACGCCGGCGAGTTCGGCCAGCTGTGCGCGATCCGGCTCGGGCTCGTCGACGAGGGCGGCGGCCCGCAGCTCGTCCGGGAGTGCAACCCGACCGTCGCGCTGCCCGAGATCGCCCGCGAGCTCGGGTACGCCGGCCCGGCGCGCAGCTTCCGCGAGATGTGCGCGGAGGTCGGCGCGGGCGACCCCGCCGCCGTCGCGGCCGCGCAGCAGATCGCGGACGTCATCGCCCTCGGGGCCGTGGCGCTCATCGACCTGCTCGACCTGCCGCTGCTCGTCGTGGGCGGCCCGGCGTTCGCGCCCGAGCTGCAGCCGTTCCTCGTGGACACCATCGACCGCGCCGTGAACAGCCTCCCGACGGCCCACCACGCGCGGCACGTCGTCGTCGAGCGATCCCTCGTCCAGGACGAGGCCGGCGCCGTGGGCGCCGCCTCGACGATCTTCCACGCCTCGTTCGCCCCCTCCGTACGGCGCACGCGGCAGTACTCGATCTCGTGACGGCGGCCACCACGACCGGGGGACGCCTGCGGCTGCGCTCCCCCGGCGGCGAGCACGCCGTCGAGGTCGACCCGGCCGGGGCGCGCGTCGCGTCCCTCGTGCACGCACCCACCGGCACCGAGCTGCTGCTGCGGCTGCCCTGGGAGGACGAGGACTGGTCGGGTGCGTACCCGTCGGCGAGCTCGAACGAGGAGTGGCACGGCCGGTACGCGGGCGGCTGGCACACGCTCGTGCCGCACGCGGGCGACGCCCGCACCGTCGACGGCGTGCAGCACCCGTTCCACGGCGAGGCCGCGTGGCGGCGGTGGCGGGTGCTGGCGCACGACGCGGGCTCCTGCACGCTCGAGGTCGTGCTGCGCACGGTCCCGCTGACGGTGCGGCGCACGGTGCGCGCCACCGCGGCCGGCGTCGCCGTGGAGCAGCGCGTCGCCAACCACGCGCCCCGGCCCGTCGCCTTCACCTGGACGGAGCACCCGGCGTTCGGCGGCGCCCTCGCGGGCCCCGGCTCGACCGTGACCCTCGGCGGCGACCCGGTCGAGGCCGCGTTCCCGCGCGACGGCGAGCCCTCGGGCGGCTTCCAGTCCCTGCGGGCCAAGGGGCGCGGCGACGTCGAGCTGCGCAACGACGCCGCCGGGGTCGCCGTCGTGCTCCGCTTCGACCCCGACCTGTTCCCCCACGTGCACGTGTGGCAGGAGCACCGCGCGACCGCCGGCTTCCCCTGGTGGGGCACGGTCGACGTCGTCGCGCTCGAGCCCGCGTGCCGCCCCTACGACCCCGACGACGACGCGCTCGGGCCGCTCGTGCTCGCGGGCGGCGCGGAGCTCGCCGCCCGGTTCGAGATCGCGGCCACGGTCCGCGGCACCACCCCCACCCCCCACCCCACGGCGAAGGAGCCCCGGTGACCAGGATCGGCGTCCAGACGATGATGCTGCGCGACGAGTTCGCGCGGCGCGGCATCGTCGAGACCTTCCGGGAGGTGCGCGACCTCGGGTACCGGGCCGCGGAGATCTCCGCGGTCGAGATGAGCCCGCAGAACGTCGCCGAGCTCGCCAAGGTCCGCGACGACCTCGGCGTGGAGATCGCGTCGATCTCCGGCGGGCTCACGGCCCCGCCGGGCGCGCCGTCGCTGAGCACGGACCTCGACGCGTTCGTGGCCGACGCGCGGACGCTGGGCGCCCGGATGATCCGCATCGGCATGCTCCCCGCCGCGGCGATGGCGTCGACGGCGCGCGTCGAGGAGTTCGCCGACCGGTGCAACGACGTCGCGGCCGCGCTGGCCGAGCACGGCATCCGGCTCTACTACCACAACCACCACGTCGACTTCGCGAGGTACGACGGGCGCCACCTGCTCGACGTCGTCGCCGAGCGCTCGCCGCTCGTCGGCTTCGAGGTCGACGTGCACTGGGTGCAGCGCGGCGGCCTGGACCCCGTGCGCACGCTGCGCCGGTACGCGGGCCGCGTCGCGATGGTGCACCTCAAGGACTACCGGATCGGGCACCTCTCCCCCGCCGTGTACGAGGCGCTCGACGCCGGCGACCAGGGGCCGTGGCAGGACGCGCTGCGAGAGATCGTGCAGTTCGCCGAGGTGGGCGAGGGGAACCTCGACTTCCCGTCGATCGTCGAGACCAGCCTGGACGTCGGGGCCGAGTACCTGCTCGTGGAGCAGGACGAGTTCTACGGCCGCACCGCGCTGGAGTGCCTGCGCACCTCCCACGACAACCTCGTCGCGATGGGGTACGGCGACCTGTTCTGACCGGTCGGGCTCGCCGGTCGGCTAGCCGGTCCGGCCCGGGGGCGCCGTCGAACCGCGCACGACGAGGGTGGTGGCGAGCTCCTCGCGAGGCGCCTCCGCGCCGGGCTCGGCGCGCGGCCCCGGGCCGGCGTCGTCGCCGAGGCGCAGCAGCATCCGCAGCGCGGCGGCGCCCATCTGGGCGATGGGCTGGCGCACGGTCGTCAGGCCGGGGTGGACCCACTCCCCCTCGGGCAGGTCGTCGAAGCCGACGACGGCGAGGTCGTCCGGCACCCGGAGCCCGGCAGCGGCCGCGGCGTCGTACACCCCGAGCGCCATCGTGTCCGAGCAGGCGAAGACGGCGCTCGGCCGGTCCGGGCCGGCGAGCAGCCGGGCGGCGAGCGCGGCGCCTCCGGCCCGCGTCCAGTCGCCGTGCGCGACGCGGTCGTCGGGCAGGTCGGCTCCCGCCTCCGCGGCCGCGGAGCGGAAGCCGTCCACGCGGGCCTGGCTGTACAGGTGCCGGCGCCGGCCCGCCAGGACCGCGAGCCGGCGGTGGCCGAGGCCCAGCAGGTGCTCGGCGGCCGTCCGGCCCCCGGCCCAGTTGGTGGCGCCGACGCTCGCGACGGTCCGCGGCGGCTGGGTCACCGGGTCGAGCAGGACGACGGGGACGCGTGCCGCGGTGAGCGTGGCCAGCTGCTCGCGCGTGGTGTCGACGAGCGCGACGACCGCCCCGCGCGAGTGCCGCGCGAGCAGGCGCGTGAGCCACGCGTCGTCGGGCTGCCGGGCCACCGTGACGACGATGTCGAGGCCGGCCGCGGTGGCCGCCTGCTCCACGCCGCTGAGGGCGCGGTTGGCCCACGTGCCGTCGACGCCGCTGAGCACGAGGTCCACCAGCGGCGGCCGCTCCCCCCGCGGGGCGACGCCGCGGCCCGCCCGGCCCCGGTAGCCGAGGTCGTCGACCGCGGCCATCACGCGGGCGCGCGTCGCGGCGGAGACGTCGGAGCGGCCGCGCAGCACCTTGGAGACCGTGGGGACGGTGGTCCCGGCGGCGGCGGCGACGTCGGCGAGCGTGGTGGGACGGTCGGCGGGCACATCCGGACCCTAGCGACGCGCCTCAAAGTTGCGCAACTATTTGGCGGCCACGGATCACTCCTCGGCCCTTGAATGCCGAAGTTGGCCCATGGAAGACTTGTCGGGCACATCCGAGATCCACCAGGCAGTTGCGCAACAATGGGAGTTGCAGATGACAGACCGCAGACAGCGACGGGCGCTGGTCGTGAGGGGCGGGTGGGACGGGCACCAGCCGGTGGAGACCACCGACTCGTTCGTCCCGTTCCTCACCGAGCACGGCTTCGAGGTGCACGTCGAGGACGAGACCACCGTGTACGCCGACGCCGACTACATGGCCGGCGTGGACGTCGTCGTGCAGACCGTCACGATGAGCACCATCGCCGACGACGAGCTGCGCGGCCTCACCGCCGCCGTCCGGGCGGGCACCGGCCTCGCGGGCTGGCACGGCGGGATCGCCGACTCGTACCGCAACAGCTCGGACTACCTGCACCTCGTCGGCGGGCAGTTCGCCACCCACCCGGCCAAGGCGCCGCGCGAGGAGCTGCCGGGCGACGGCACCGACTGCTTCGTGCGCTACACGGTGGACATCGTGCCCGAGAAGGCCGACCACCCGATCGTCGCGGGGATCTCCGACTTCGAGCTCACCACCGAGCAGTACTGGGTGCTCACCGACGAGTACAACGACGTCCTGGCGACCACCACGATCGCCGCGCCCGACTACCACCCGTGGCACCGGCCCGTGACCTGCCCGGCCGTGTGGACCCGGCAGTGGGGCGACGGCCGCGTCTTCGTCTCGACGCCCGGGCACAACCTGGACGTCGTGAACGACCCGAACGTCCGCACCATCATCGAGAGGGGCATCCTGTGGGCCAGCCGCTGAGGATCGGCATCGTCGGCGTCGGGGCGATCTCCGGCCAGTACCTGAGCGCGTTCGAGCGGCTCGAGGCGGTGCGGCTCGTCGCCGTCGCGGACCTCGACGCCGAGCGCGCGGCCGCCGTCGCCGCCGAGCAGGGCGTCCGCGCCCTCACGGTCGACGAGCTCGTCACCGACCCCGAGGTCGACGCCGTGCTCAACCTGACGATCCCCGCCGCGCACGCCGACGTCGCCCTCAAGGCGATCGCGGCGGGCAAGGACGTGTACGGCGAGAAGCCGCTCGCCGCCACGACCGACGACGCGCGCGCCATCGTCGAGGCCGGCCGCGCCGCGGGCGTGCGCGTCGGCTGCGCTCCGGACACCGTGCTGGGCACGGGGGTCCAGACGGCGCGGAAGGCGGTCGACGACGGCCTGGTCGGCACGCCCGTCGCCGCGACGGCGACGATGGTGACCCCCGGCCACGAGCGCTGGCACCCGAACCCGGACTTCTACTACCAGCCCGGCGGCGGACCGCTGCTGGACATGGGCCCGTACTACGTGACCGCGCTGGTCACGCTGCTCGGCCCGGTGGAGTCCGTGGTCGGCAGCGCCAGCCGCGCGCGCGCCACCCGCACCATCGGCTCCGGGCCCCGCGCGGGCGAGCAGGTGCCGGTCGACGTCGACACCCACGTCACGGGCGTGCTGCGGCACGAGTCGGGCGCCCTGTCGACGCTCGTCATGAGCTTCGACGCCGTCGCGACGCACGCGTCGTGCATCGAGGTGCACGGGGACCAGGGCTCGCTCGTCGTGCCGGACCCCAACGGCTTCGACGGCACCGTCGAGCTGCACCGGCTCGGCGGCGGGTGGGAGGAGCTCCCTGTGAGCGCCGGGTACCGCGACGCCGGCCGCGGCTACGGGCTCGCCGACCTGGCCGCCACCCCGCCCGGCGCCACCGCCCGGGCGAACGGCGACCTCGCGTACCACGTGCTCGACGTCATGACGTCGCTGCTCACCGCCGCCGAGAAGGGGACGTCCGTCTCCGTCGCCAGCACCTGCGAGCGACCCGCGGCCGTGCCGCTGTCAGACGCCCCGCGCGTCTGACCGTCGCCCCACCAGCACGGACGCCGCCGGGGACCGGGTCTCAGGACCTTGCCCGGTGGCGTCCGGGGCACCGTGGGAGTCAGAGCGTCGTCGTGAGCACTCCACCGTCGGCACGCAGGGCGGCGCCGTTGGTGGCCGAGGAGACGGAGCCGGCCAGGTAGGCGACGAGGTGCGCGATCTCGGCCGGCTCGATGAACCGCTGCAGGAGCGACGTCTGGTTCGCCGCCTCGATCGCGCTCCTCACCTGGTCCGCGGGGACGCCCTGGGCCCGAGACAGGTCCTCGACGGCCCGGGCGACGCCGTCGGAGTACGTCGGACCGCCGAGGACCGTGTTGACCGTGACGCCAGTCCCTCGGGTGAGCTTGGCCAGGCCGTTGGCCAGGGCCAGCATCCCGGCCTTCGTCGTCCCGTAGTGGGTCATGTCGGCGGGCACGTCCACGCCGGACTCGCTGCTCACGAAGACGACGCGGCCCCAGCCACGGTCCAGCATGCCGGGCAGCGCGTGCCGGGACACGCGGACGCCGCTCATGACGTTGATGTCGAAGTACCGCTGCCACACGTCGTCGGGGACCTCCTCGAACGCCTGGACGCCGAAGACGCCCACGTTGTTCACCAGGACGTCCACCTCGCCCAGCGTGTCGATCAGCCGCCGGACCTGGTCGGGCTCCGCGAAGTCCGCCGCGATCCCGGACACCGCGGCGCCGGGCACCGTCTCCTCCAGCCGTCGCACCGCCGCCGCGACGCCGCCCTCGGTCCGCCCGTTGACGACCACCGACGCCCCTTCGGTGAGCAGCGCCTCGGCCACGGCGAAGCCGATGCCCTGCGTCGACCCGCTCACGAATGCTCTCTTGCCCGTCAGCCCCAGGTCCATCTCTGCCTTCCCCTCGTCGTCCGCCTGATCCACTTGCTCAGGCAAGCGAAGACTAGGCAGGGATGACTTTCCTGAGCAAGTCATCGACTGGCCGGCCCGGCACCCGTACGCTGGCGGTCATGCAGGACCCTGAGACGCGCGGCGCACCCGAGGAGCTGACGGGCGAGGAGCTCGAGACCTGGGCCGCCCTGGCGACCGTGCTGGAGTGGCTGCCGCCCGCGCTGGACGCCCAGCTCCAGCGCGAGTCACAGCTGTCCCACTTCGAGTACGGGGTGCTGTACGCCCTGGCCCAGGCGCCCGACGGCAGCCTCCGGATGAGCGTCCTGGCCGGCTACGCGAACAGCACGCTCTCCCGCCTGTCGCGGGCGGCCGTGCGGTTGGAGAGGCAGGGCTGGATGCGGCGCACGCCCGATCCCTCGGACGGGCGTTACACCCTGGCCGAGCTCACCGAGCCCGGCCGGGCGAAGGTCCGGGACGCGACCCCCGGCCACGTGCGTCTCGTCCACCAGCTCGTGCTGGACCGACTGACGACGCCGCAGACCCGGCAGCTGCGGGAGATCAGCCGACGGATCGCGAGCGCCGTCCGCGAGGACGGCGCCTGGCAGCCGCGCTGACGCACCCCCGCTCCGGTTCAGCGCGCCGGCGACACGCTCACCCGAGCAGATGACGCAGGTAGCGGTCCGGTGCGTCGAGGAACGCGCGCCAGTGCTGCACCAGCTCGAGGTCGTCCCACGTCGTCGGGCGCAGGCCCCACGGCCCGACCTCCAGGATCGTCGCGCCGGGCAGCGCCGCCAGCACGGGCGAGTGCGTGGCGCAGAGGATCTGTCCGCCGCGTCCCGCAAGGTCCTCGAGCACGCTCATGAGGCTGAGCGTGGAGGAGAAGCTCAGCGCCGCCTCCGGCTCGTCGAGGCAGTACAGGCCCGGCCCGTCGAAGCGGGACTCGAGGACCGCGAGGAACGACTCGCCGTGGCTCATCTCGTGGAACACGGGGTCCCTCGGCCCCGGGTGCTCCTCGAGGAACGTGTACCAGCCGTGCATCGTCTCCGCGCGCAGGAAGAAGCCCCACCGCCCCGACCCGATGCCCCGCTGCAGCCGGACGGCGCGGTGCAACGGCGACTCGGTCTCGCGGGTCGAGTGCCGCCCGTGCGCCGTCCCGCCCTCGGGAGACAACCCGTAGGCCACCGCCACCGCCTCCACGAGCGTGGACTTGCCGCTGCCGTTCTCCCCCACCAGGAACGTCACTCCCGGCGCGAGCTCCAGCCCGTCGCGCAGCAGCTGCTCGACGGCGGGGACGGTGCGCGGCCACACGCCCGAGGGCAACGGGTGCTCGCCGTCCGGCACGACCCGGACCACCGGCGGCTGCGAGAATTCCACGGCGCCATCATCGCGCGCGCAGCACCGCTCCGCGGGGACCGAGTCCGTCGACGGAGGGCACCTCGGCCTGCGCCGTGCAGAGGGCGCAGTACAGGACCGACGTGGCCGCCTTGCCCTTCCTGAACTTCTGCCCCAGCTCCACGGTCGGGTCGTCGGCGTCGCACACCGGGCACGACCACGGGCCGCCGTCACCGTCGTGCACCGACAGGAAGATCCCGCTCCACCGGTCGTCGCTCATGACGAGCGAATATATCGAGCCGAGCCCCGTGGGGTGCAGCAGGTCGCTCCACCTGGTGCGAGGCCGCGGCGGGGGATCGTCAGGTCAGGACTGCATGTCGACGAACCGCGAGTAGTGGCCCTGGAACGCGACGGTGATGGTGTCGGTCGGGCCGTTACGGTGCTTGGCGACGATCAGGTCGGCCTCGCCAGCACGGGGTGATTCCTTCTCGTACGCGTCCTCGCGGTGCAGCAGGATCACCATGTCGGCGTCCTGCTCGATGCTGTTGTGGACGGCGATGCCGTTGGCGATGAAGTTGTGGGTGTCGAGCACTGTCGCGTCGAACACCTGCTTCTCGCCCATCGGCTCGACGGCGACGACCTCGTCCCAGAGCAGGTCGTTGACCGCCATGATCTCGAGCTCTTCGCTGTCGAGGACCTGGGCGATCTTGCCGAGCCGCTGCCGCGACGGGCTGTGCTTCCACAAGGTGCTGCCGCAGAACTGCGTGCCGATCGCCTCCGCGAACTGCCGGTGGGTCATGCCACGCTCGACGAGGAGGTCGCGGACGTCGTCCCACACCTGACGGGGGACGGTGTCGACGTTCGTGTTGGCCTGCGTGTCACGGATGATCTGCAGCAACCGTTCGGCGTTCTCGCCACGGTCGCCGTGCACGCCGATCTCCTGCAGGAAACGACGCTGGTCGTCGACCCCGGACACGTCGAGGGTGTACCCGGGACGGTAGGCACCCTTGGGCGTCGTCCGGCGCACCCGGGTCGAGATGCCGAACCGGAGCAGCAGGCGGGACAACCCGTCCACCAGCGGTCGCGAGGTCGACGCGTAGTAGACCCGGCCGCTGCGCCCGTTCTTGTTCACGGTCACCGAGCCGTCGGTCGCCCAGATGTGCTTGATGAACAGGGCGATCTGACGCTTCGGCAGGTGGAACACACTCGTCGGGACGAACTTCTCGTGGCTGCGGGCGCCGAAGAGCCCCATGTCGTCGAGCCACTCCGCGATCGGGTTCCGCTTGCCATGCGTCAGCCGGTAGGGCGCGGGAAGGCGCAACGTCGTGACACGCGCCGCCGCGTAGTCGTCGCGAACCGGCGTGATGCCGAAGGCTCCTGCCGCCTCGGACACGGCCGTCAGGTTCCGCTCGTCAATAGATGCATAGCGAATCGGCTGGCGCTTGACGAAGGAGCCGTCCCCGAGTAGGTGCGCCAGCATGACGACCTTCCGGTCGTCCCACTCGGCGTTGCGTTCCGGACCCGGCACGTGGCGGGGCACGCCGAGCCTCGACCCCACCTCGAGCTCGCCGAGCGGCGTCCATCCCTCGTACGTGAGGAACGGGTGGTTGGCCGTCGCCTCGATCTCCTTGCCGGAGGCCAGACGCAGCCGATACACCGGCTTCACGCCGGTGGGGAACACGTGGGTCAGGTGGCGACGCACGTACTGAAGACGCTCGTTCAGCGCCCACACGGGGACGTCCTTGGCGTTGAGCGCGAACAGCTCGCCCATCGTGGTCTCGGCGCCGGTGTCGGCGCGCAAGATGCGGGTGTCCTCGGTGAGGCAGCCCGACTCACGAAGGTCCGACATCGCCGGCTTCTTGTCCTGCCGCTGCTCGGGACCACGGTTCAGCTGCGACAGTGCGATGACGGGAACGCCGATCTCCTTGGCCAGGAGCTTGAGCGCACGGGAGAACTCGGAGACCTCCTGCTGTCGCGACTCGACCTTCTTGCCAGAGGTCATGAGCTGCAGGTAGTCGATGACGACGAGCTTGAGGTCGTGCTTCTGCTTGAGCCGTCGGCACTTGGCGCGGATCTCGGTGAGCGACATGTTCGGCGAGTCGTCGATGAACATCGGCGCCTCGGAGACCCGGCCCATCACCTTGGCGACCTTCTGCCAGTCGTCCTCGCCCATGGAGCCGTTGCGCAGCTTCTGCAGGTGGACGCGCGCCTCCGCGGACAGCAGACGCATCGTGATCTCGTTCCGGCTCATCTCCAGCGAGAACACGACGGACGACTGACCGTGCTTGATCGACGCCGCCCGAGCGATGTCGATGGCCAGGGTCGAGTTGTGCGTCGGGATCATCGACCGGCTCGCGAGGTACAGGTGCGAGGAGTGCTCGATCTCCACGCAGCGCACAGGCACCGAGTCGATACGCCGCACCTCGACGACGAACCGCGACGTGAGCTTTGCCGTCGAAGGCCGACGGCGCTCCTTGTGCACGAGGCGCTTGCGCTCGAGTCCGAAGACCTCGTCGTCGGTGGTGAAGGTGATCGTGTAGGCGACCGACGATCCGGCACTCCTGCCGCGAACCGCCCTCTCCCACCAGCCGGTGCGGTAGCCCAGGCTGTGGACCAGCTCGCGGAACCCTTCGGCGAGCCTCCGGCTGGTCACGGTGAACTGCGGGCTTCCGGTTCGGTTCACGGTGCCGTCGGTGTCCAGCAGTCCTGCCAGCAGCTCGCGCCGCTGAGACTCGCTGGCACGGAGGTACTCGTCAGGGATGTGCTTGTCGCCCAGCACCCCGAGGGTCCGCAGGATCGCTGGAACGCTGCCGTGATGCTCGTAGCACTCCATGCACCGGCGATGACCCGAGCTCGGCCCACCACAGTCCGAGCAGGTCGGCGCAGCAGATCGCGGCGACACTGCAGACGACTTGCCTCCGCAGGAACGTCCGCACGTCTTGACGTGAGCGAGCTTGGGGACGAACTCGGTGCCGCAGACGACGCAGCGTCGTGTGGAGACCGGGCCGTCACCGGGCAGCTGCAGCTGCAGCTGGTACAGCTTGGCCGCACCCGGAACCGACGTCCGCTCGCCGACGACGTAGCCGAGTCCTTCGATCCGCATCGGGATCTCGGGGTCCGCCGACGTGAATCGTGCGGACGACGAGTGTCCGTCACCGAGCCACACCCCGAGCACGTACGGGTGGAGCGGAAGGTCTGCGTCGGGAAGATCGAGAGCCTTTGCCGTCGCGATCGAGTGGTTCGCCCGACGATCCGCCGTCGCGCAGAGCAACGATCCGGCGATCTCCTCCGTCGTCCGGATCTCGGACTCAGGCGCCTGCCCATGATGCACCTTCCGCCGCTGGGCGCGTGTGCTCGTCGACCACTCGTGCTGGGCGTCGGCGACGATGGTGGTGCCGTCGTCGAAGACGACCTCATAGCAGGGCCGGCCGGTCATGACCTCGGTCGCACGGACGACGCGCGTGGGTGTCCCGTCCGCCGCGATGAGCTCGTCGCCCACGGCAACGTCGCCCATGGTCGTCCAGCCGTGGGGCGTGGGCAGCGGGGTGTCGAGCGCCAGGGCCTTGCCCATGGCCGGTCGCGCGGCGATGACGATCATCTGGCCGGGGTGCAGGCCGTTGGTCAGCCGGTCGAGGTCGGCGAAGCCGGTGGGGACGCCGACCATGCCCTCGCCGCGGTTGCCGGCGGCCTCGATCTCGTCCATCGTTCCGCCGATGATCTCGGCGAGCGGCAGGTAGTCCTCGGAGGTCTTGCGCTCGGTGACGGCGTAGATCTCGGCCTGCGCGGTGTTGACGATGCCCTCGACGTCGCCGCCGTCGGTGGCGTAGCCGAGCTGCACGATCTTGGTGCCGGCCTCGACGAGGCGGCGCAGCACGGCCCGCTCCTGCACGATGCGGGCGTAGTAGCCGGCGTTGGCGGCGGTGGGGACGCCGGCCATGAGGTCGTGGATGTACGGGGCGCCGCCGACGCGGGCGAGCTCGCCCCGCTTGGTGAGCTCGGCGACGACGGTGATGGCGTCAGCCGGCTCGCCGCGGCCGTACAGGTCGATGATGGCGTCGTAGACCGCCTCGTGCGCGGGGCGGTAGAAGTCGTTGCCGCGGATCTGCTCGACGACGTCGGCGATGGCGTCCTTGGAGAGCAGCATGCCGCCGAGCACGCTCATCTCGGCGGCGACGTCCTGAGGAGGTGTGCGGTCGAAGGTGGCGCCGGACGCCCCCTGATAGCCCGCCTCGAGCTCCTCGATCGACATGCTCACCCCGCTCCCCCGCCGTCGCCGGCGTCCGGTCCGTCACCGGACATCGACTCCCGCTGTCAGGTCCACGTTCTACCGTGGCCCACTGACACCGCGGACGACGCTAGGCGCGCCCGCGACCGTGCGCAATCGACGGTGTGGACACAGGTGTGGACGGGCCTGTGGATATGCGCCTCAGGCTGTGCACGGGCGGTGGACAGGCATGTGCACAACTGGGGATATCGGCTGTGTACAACTTTCGGCAGGTCCCTGACCTGCGACGACGTTACCCTCAGGCTGTGGAGGAGAAGAAAGTTGGGTGAGGTGCACCGCACCCCGGATCCAGACGCCGGACACCCCGGCGCCACCCCTCCTTCACCGACGCCGCCGGAGGGTCACCCGCCCGCCGACCCCGCCCACAAGGTTGTCCACAGGGGCGACCACAGGGGCGACCACAGGGGTGACCGACGCCGCATCGACCGCGACATCCTCGCCCTCGCGCTGCCCGCGCTGGGCGCCCTCGTCGCCGAGCCGCTGTTCGTCCTCGTCGACAGCGCCGTCGTCGGCCACCTCGGCACCGCGCAGCTCGCCGGCCTGTCCGTCGCGTCCACGCTGCTCGTCACGCTCGTCGGGCTGTGCGTGTTCCTCGCCTACGCCACCACGGCCGCCGTCGCCCGCCTCGTCGGCGCAGGCCGCACCCGCGACGCGCTGCAGTCCGGCATCGACGGCATGTGGCTCGCCCTCGGCCTGGGCGTCGTGCTGGCGGCGGTGCTCGCCGTCGGGGCACACTGGGCGGTCGGGGCGATGGGCGCCGGCGCGGACGTCGCGGGGTACGCCGCCACCTACCTGCGCTGGTCGGTGATCGGGCTGCCGGGGATGCTCGTCGTCCTGGCCTCCACGGGCGTGCTGCGCGGCCTGCAGGACACGCGCACGCCCCTGTGGGTGGCGTCGACCGGCGCCGTGGTCAACGCGATCCTGTCCGTCGTCCTGGTGTACGGCGCGGGCCTGGGGATCGCGGGCTCCGCCATCGGGACCGCGGCCACCCAGCTCGGCATGGGTGCGGTCCTCACCGTCGTCGTGGTGCGCGGCGCCCGCCGCCACCACGCGTCGCTGCGGCCGCACCACGCGGGCATCTGGGCCAACGCCCGGGCGGGCGCGCCGCTGTTCGTCCGGACGGCGTCGCTGCGCCTCGCCATCCTGCTCACCGTCGCGGTCGCGACCAGCCTGGGCGCGACGGCGCTGGCCGGCTACCAGGTCGTCAACAGCCTGTGGGGACTCGCCGCGTTCGCCCTCGACGCGCTCGCCATCGCCGGCCAGGCGCTGGTGGGCCACGGCCTCGGGGCCGGCGACGTGGGGCGGGTGCGCGCCGTCCTGCGCCGCTCGCTGCAGTGGGGCGTCGGCGCCGGCGTCGTCATCGGCGTCGTGTTCGCCGTCTCCGGCTGGTGGATCGCCCCGCTGTTCACGTCCGACCCCGACGTGCGCGTCGCGATCACCGCCGGTCTCGTCGTCACGGGCGTGCTCATGCCGATGGCGGGCTGGGTGTTCGTGCTCGACGGCGTCCTCATCGGCGCCGGCGACGGCCGCTTCCTCGCCTGGGCCGGGATGCTGACCCTCGTGGTCTACGTCCCGTTCGCCCTCGCGGTGCGCGCCTGGGCGCCCGACGGCGCGATCGGGCTGGCGTGGCTGTGGGGCGCGTTCGCGGGCGTGTTCATGCTCGCCCGCGCCCTCACGACCGGCCTGCGCGCCCGCGGCGACCGCTGGATGGTCACGGGCGCGTGACGCCGTCGGTCCGTCCGGTGAACGCCGTGTGACACACCGCCGTCACGAGGGCACCAGGAGCCGGTAGCCGATGCCGCGCACGGACGAGACGCGCAGCTCGGGCAGCACGCGCAGCCGCTTGCGCAGCCGCTTCACGGCGGACACCACCGGGTCCGGGTCACCCAGGTAGCCGGTCCGCCACACGGTGCTGGTGAGCTCCGCGAACGACCACACGCGGTCCGGCGCCGACGCGAGCACGACCAGCAGGTCGAACTCCCGGATCGACAGGTGCACGGGCACACCCCCCGCGGTGACCTCGCGCGCCGCGAGGTCGACCTCGAGCGCGCCGAGCACGATCCGCCGCGCCCGGTCGTGGTCCGGCGCGACGGCGACGACCGGGACCTCGCCGGACGGCGGGGCGGGGGCGCGGGCGTGCACCTCGAGCGTGTGCGGCGCCTCGTCGTCGGGCAGCACCGCGGGCGGGGGCGGGCCGAGGAGCGTCCGCGCGCCGTCGGTGTCGGCGGTCGCGATCACGGCCGCCCGTCCGCGCAGCAGGCGGGCCACCTCGCCCACCCGTTGCAGCGGCAGCCCGATGCAGAGCACGTAACCGCCGACCGGCTCGACCACGTTCTTGGGGGGCATAGCCGTCCTCCGTCCGACGCGCTCCGGGCAGGTTCGCGGACATCGTTGAGCGGACATCGTTTACCCAGGTGCCTATCAGAGTTCAGAGAGAACCGCCCGCCGACGACGCCCCGGAACCGACCCGGACCTGCCCCCGGGTTGACCGGAAACTGGCCGCCGACCGTCCTTGTCCGCCGGAGGAACGCCGGATGGGCTGGAGGGTGGGCCCCGACCGGGCGCCCGTCACGACGCCCCCGGACCCGGGGGCTCCCTCACCTGGAGGAAGCGTGCACTCACCGATCCGCACGAGATCGATGCGAACGAGATCGACCGGTACCAGGAGGGGGTGGGTCGCGACGAGCGCGGCCGTCGCCCTCCTCGCCACGTCCGCGGTCGGGGTCGCGCCGGCGTTCGCCGACGACGGCCCGCCGCTCGCCCCGTCCGCCGACGTCCCCGACCCCGCGGACAAGATCGGGGCCGCCGTCGAGAAGGACCTCGACGCCGGCCCCGCCGACTTCTGGCTCGACCTCGCCGACACGGCCGACCTGCGCGCGGCGAAGGACATCGCCGACTGGGACGACCGCGGGCGGTACGTCTACGACACCCTCACCGCCGTCGCCGACGACGCGCAGGCCGGCCTCCTGAAGGAGCTCGACGCCGCCGGCGTCGCCCACGAGTCCTTCTGGATCACCAACCGCATCCTGGTGCGCGACGGCGACGCCGCCCTCGCGACCTCGCTCGCGGCGTCCCCCGAGGTCGAGGCGATCTCCGCACCGCAGACGTTCGACCTGGTCGAGCCGGTCGAGCGCACCAAGTCCCCCGTCCGCGGCACGCAGTCCGCCGAGTGGGGGCTCCGGGCCATCAACGCCGACGACGCGTGGGCCCTCGGGTACACGGGCGAGGGCGTGACCGTCGCCAACATCGACTCGGGCGTGCAGGGCGACCACCCCGCGCTCGCGCCGCACTACCGCGGCCTGCAGGCCGACGGCAGCGTGGTGGACGACTACAACTGGTTCGACTCGTCGAACGCCTGCGCCGGTGGCTCCCCCTGCGACACCGACGGCCACGGCAGCCACACGATGGGCACCATGGTGGGCGACGACGGCGCCGGCAACCAGATCGGCGTCGCGCCGGGCGCGGACTGGATCGCGGCCAACGGCTGCTCCACCTGCTCCGACGCGGACCTGCTCGAGTCCGGGCAGTGGGTGCTCGCGCCCACCAGGACCGACGGCAGCGACCCCGACCCGAGCAAGCGTCCCCAGGTGGTGAACAACTCCTGGGGACTGGACGCGTCGGGCGCCATCGACGACTTCATGGCCGAGGAGATCGCCGCGTGGGAGGCCGCCGGCATCTTCGGCACCTGGTCGGCGGGCAACGAAGGGCCGGGCTGCCGGTCCACGTCGTCGCCCGGCGCGAACGAGGCCACCTACGCCGTCGGCGCGTTCGACTCCTCCGGTGCGATCGCGTCGTTCTCGTCGCGCGGCACCGGGGAGAACGGCGGGACAAAGCCGAACATCTCCGCCCCCGGCGTCAACGTGCGCTCGTCCGTCCCGGGCGACGGCTACGCGGCCTACAACGGCACGTCGATGGCCGCCCCGCACCTCGCGGGCGCGATCGCGCTGCTGTGGAGCGCGGCTCCGAGCCTCGTCGGCCAGATCGAGGAGACGCAGGCGCTGCTCGACGGCGCGGCGGTCGACGTCGACGACACGACGTGCGGCGGCACCGCGGACGACAACAACGTGTGGGGCGAGGGCAAGCTCGACGTCATGGCCCTGCTCGACGCCGCACCCGTGGGCGACACCGGGATCGTCACCGGCACCGTGACCGCCGCCGACGGCACCCCCGTCGCCGGCGCCCAGGTGACGTTCGACGGCGACCGCGACCGCACCGTCACCGCGGGCGACGACGGTGCCTTCACCGCCGAGCTCGCCGTCGGCGACTACGCGGTGAGCGCCCAGGCCTTCGGCTTCCTCGCCTCCTCGCCGGCCGACGTCGCCGTCGTCGTGGACGAGACCCTCACCCTGCCGATCACGCTGGAGCGGGCGCCCACGCGCACCGTCTCCGGCACGGTCTCGGAGAAGGACGGGTCGCCCACCCCGGGCGCCGTCGTCGCCCTCTCCGGCCCGCTGGACCCGGTCACGACCGGCGCGGACGGCACCTACGCCATCTCCGGCGTGCCCGACGGCACGTACACCCTGACCGTCTCGGCGGGCACGTGCGCGGAGCCGTTCAGCAAGGAGGTCGTGGTGGACGGCGACGAGTCCGTCGACGCCGCCCTGAAGCGGCTGATCGACGCCTACGGGTACTACTGCTCCACCGGGACCGCCGGCGTCGCGACCGGCGACACGCTGCTGGCCCTTACCGGCGACGACAAGGCGGCGTCGGTCGACCTGCCGTTCGGCTTCCCGTTCTACGGCGAGACGTACGACACCGCGTACGTGTCGACCAACGGGTTCCTGAACTTCCTCGCCTCGTCGACGAGCCTGACGAACGGCGCGCTCCCGAGCGCGGCCGCACCCAACGCCGCGGTCTACCCCTTCTGGGACGACCTCAACGTCGACGCGGAGTCGGCCGTCTACACCGGCACGACGACGGTCGACGGCGTCGACGCCTTCGTCGTCGAGTGGCGCAACGTGCGCAAGTACCGGCCCGAGACCGACCGGGTCAACTTCTCCGCCACCCTCTTCGCCGACGGCCGGGTCACCCTCGGCTACGGCCCCGTCACCGACACCGCCACGGCGCGCGGCGACTCCGCCACGATCGGCATCGAGGACGCGGCGGGCGCGGTCGCGTCGCAGTTCTCGTACAACACCCCGGCCGTGGCCGAGGGCCTGTCCGTCACCTACGACGTGGCCGGCATGGGGTCCGTGGCCGGCACGGTGCGCGACGGCAACACGAACGAGCCGCTGGAGGGCGCCACCGTCACCATCACGTCGAAGGACGACGGCGACGAGGCGGTCGTGACCACCGGCGCGGACGGCACCTACGCCGCCCGGCTCCCGCTGGAGCGGTACGGCCTCACCTACGCGAAGGACGCGTACGCGAGCGCCACCCGCAGCGCGGCGCTCACGGAGGACGGCCAGGTCGTGACACGGAACGTCGCGCTCGGCGCCGGCCGGCTCGAGGTCAACAAGGAGAGCGTCTCCGCCTCGATCGGGATGGGCGCCACCGCCAGCCGCGCGTTCCGGGTGACCAACACCGGCACCGAGCCCGTGGACGTCTCCCTCGGCGCCGGACAGGGCGGCTTCGAGCTGCTCGGCGCGAAGGGCGGCGACGGCTCGGTGATCAGCCACGTCGTCGGTGACGCCACCGTACCGAGGTCGACGACACCCGCCGGTCCCGGGCTGGGCACGTCGGACGGGAAGCAGGGCGGTCTGGCGACGTCCGGGGCGAAGGCGGGCACCGTCTCCCCCGACCTGTCGGCCGTCCCCCTCGACGAGACGACCTTGACCCACTCGGCGTCCCAGGACGTCGTGGCCAACAACTCGGTGGCGTGCACCAACCAGGTGACCACCCAGGACAACGCCTACCTGCGCACGTTCACGCTGAGCGACTTCGGCATCGACGGCACGTTCGACGTGAAGAACGTCTCGTTCGCCGTCGAGGCCGCCCGGGTCGCCCAGCCGCTGACCGTGAACCTGTACACGCTGGACGGGTCGCTGACCTACGCCAACATGACGAAGATCGGCAGCGCGGAGGCGACGGTCGGCACCAGCGCCGGCGGCACGGTCGTCTCGGTGCCGGTCGAGGGCGAGGTGCCGAAGGACGGCACGCTGGTCGTCGAGATCGACGTGCCGGCCGGCGGCTGGTTCTTCATCGGGTCCAACGACGCCGGCCAGACGGCGCCGTCGTACCTGCGGTCGGAGGCCTGCGACCTCCCGGAGCCCACCGACACGGCGGACATCGGGTACGCCGGGATGCACATCGTCATGAACGTGTCGGGCGAGGCGGCAGGCGGGGGTGGCCTGGAGTGGCTGGACGTCCAGCCGCCGGAGGTCACCCTCGCGCCGGGGGCGTCCGTGCAGGCCGCGGTGACCCTCACCGCCGCGGTCGAGCAGCCCGGGGCGTACTCGGCCACGATCACCGCGGCCGGGGACACCCCGTACGAGGCACCCACCGTCGCAGCGCTGATGACGGTGAAGGCACCGACCGGGTGGGGCAAGGTCACCGGCACGGTGACCGGGGACGGCGGGCCGCTCGACGGCGCCGTCGTGCACCTGGACGGCAAGGCCTACGACAAGACCCTCGTCACGGGGGCCGACGGCACGTACGGGTACTGGATGCCCAGGGCCAACGGGCCGCTCCAGCTGGTCGTCGCGGCGAACGGGTTCGTCCCGACCGTCCGCACCGCCCAGATCGTCGCCGGGCAGACCACGGTCTACGACGTCGACCTGAAGCCGCTGCCCTGACCGTCTGACGGGAGGTACGACGAAGGCCCCGACCCCCTCGCGGGGGCCGGGGCCTTCGACCGTCAGGCGTCAGGCGTTCAGCCGGCGACGACCTTGACGGCGATCTTCGCGGAGACCTCGGGGTGCAGGCGCACCGACACGGTGTACTCACCGGTCGTCTTGATCGGCTGGCCGATCTCGATCTTGCGCTTGTCGACCTGCGGGCCCTCGGCGGCCACGACCGCGTCGGCGATGTCACCGGTGGTGACGGCACCGAACAGGCGGCCGGACTCGCCGGCGTTCGCCGTGACGACGACCGTCTTGGCGGCGAGCGAGTCGGCCACCGCCTTGGCCTCGTCCAGCGTGGCGATCTCGCGGGCCTTGCGGGCCTTGCGGATCGCGGAGACCTGGGACTCGGCGCCCTTGGTCCAGGGGGTGGCCAGACGGCGCGGGATGAGGAAGTTCCGGGCGTACCCGTCCTTCACCTCGACGACGTCGCCAGGCTCACCGAGACCGGTGACCTCGTGGGTCAGGATCAGCTTCGACATGATTCAGTGATCCTTCCGGTCAGCGGGCCGAGGACGAGTACGGCAGCAGCGCCATCTCACGGGCGTTCTTCACCGCACGGGCGATCTGGCGCTGCTCCTGGACGGAGACGCCGGTCACGCGACGCGCGCGGATCTTGCCGCGGTCGGAGATGAACTTGCGCAGCAGCGCGGTGTCCTTGTAGTCGACGGACTCGATCTTGGCCGTCTTGAGCGGGTTGGCCTTCTTCTTGGGCTTGCGCACCACAGGCTTCGCCATGGTGTTGCTCCTTCACAGGTGCTGTCCTCACGAGGCGCCGGCCGGGGCCGACGTCGGAGGACGGGTGATCTGGGGACTGGCGCCGATCAGAACGGGGGCTCGTCCGAGAACCCGCCACCGGAGGAGGCGGGACCGGCCGTGGCCCACGGGTCGTTGCTCTGACCGCCGCCGGAAGAACCGAAGCCTCCGCCGGGCTGGCCGCCGCCACCCTGGGGGCCGCCGTAGCCGCCCCCCTGGTTGCCGCCGCCGCCGCCGAAGCCGCCGCCGCCCGAGCGCTGGGCGCGGGTGACCTTCGCCGAGGCGTACCTCAGCGACGGGCCGACCTCGTCGACCTGCAGCTCCACGACGGTGCGCTTCTCCCCCTCGCGGGTCTCGTACGAGCGCTGAGTCAGACGGCCCTGCACGATGACGCGCATGCCCTTCGTCAGCGACTCCGCCACGTTCTCCGCGGCCTCGCGCCAGACCGAGCAGGCGAGGAACAGCGCCTCGCCGTCCTTCCACTCGTTGGTCTGGCGGTCGAACGTGCGCGGCGTGGACGCGATGCGGAAGTTGGCGACGGCAGCCCCTGACGGGGTGAAGCGCAGCTCCGGGTCCGCGACCAGGTTTCCGACGACCGTGATGACGGTCTCACCAGCCATGCCATGCTCCTTCGTTCGTCCGAGAGTCGTGAGGGGATCCCATCACGGGGCTGTGACATCCACGCCTTCGACGTGGCCGCCGCCCGCGACGGGAGCAGAGTTTCGGTTCAGGTCTCAGCGGGCGTCGGTGCGCAGGATCTTGGTGCGCAGCACGGCCTCGTTCAGGCCGAGCTGGCGGTCCAGCTCCTTCGCGGTGGCCGGCGTCGAGGTGAAGTCGACGACGGCGTAGATGCCCTCGGAACGCTTGTTGATGTCGTACGCCATGCGGCGACGACCCCAGATGTCGACCTTGTCGACGGACCCACCCTCGGTCGAGATGACCGTCAGGTACTTGTCCAGCGACGGGGCCACGGTGCGCTCCTCGACCTCCGGGTCCAGGATCACCATCAGCTCGTACTGACGCATGTGTTCAACCCACCTCCTCTGGTCTCAGCGGTCACGGTCGTTCCGTGACAGGAGGGTTCTTGCGTGCGTCGGCCGCGCACCACCCCGGAACGGTCCGGGGTGGTGGGCACAGCCAGTCGACCAGGATACCCGCCGGTGCGGGCGTCCCGGAAATCGGTCAGTCGTCGGTGCCCATGATGCCGAGCGGGTCGCCGTCGTTACCGTTGCCGTTCCCGTTGCCGCCCCCGCCGTCATCGGTCGGGGAGTCGGTCGGGTCCGGATCCTGGTTCTTGGGGCCCTTGGACACGATGATCGTCACGTTCGACCCGGGGTCGACCGGCTGGCCGGCGCCGGGGTCGGTCCCGATGACCGTGCCCTCCGGGACCGAGTCGCTGAACTCCTCCTTCGCCTGGGGCGACGGGTTCAGCGTGTCGCCGTAGAGCTGGTTCCGGGCTTCCTCGAGGCTCAACCCGGCGACGTTCGGCACGGCCACCTGCTCGGGCTTGTCCGGCTGCCCGGTCGAGACCACGAGGGTCACGGTGGTGCCCACGGGCACCTCCTGGCCCACGCCCGACATCTCCAGCACCTGGCCCTTGCGCTCGTCGCTGTCCCGCGCCTGCGTCCGCACCACGAGCCCCAGCCCCTGCAGCTCCTGGGTCGCCTTCGCCACGTCCTGACCGACGAGGTCCGGCACGGTGACCTTCTCCTCCTCGGTCTCGCTCGGCGTCGGCGACGGGGTGAAGGTCGGCTGGGCCGGCACGTACTCCGGGAACTCCTCGACGTCCATGCCCTCGGTCGCGACCTGCATGAAGTCGGTCCACGCGCGGGCGGGCCAGGTGCTACCGGTGATCTCCTGCCACTCGCCGAAGCCGTCGATCTCGGCCTGGCCGGAGATCTTGCCCGCCTCGAGGTCGAGCGTCTCGTACTGGCGCAGGCCGACGACGGTCGTGAGCTGCGGCACGAAGCCGGCGAACCACGCCGAACGGTTGTTCTGCGACGTACCGGTCTTGCCCGCCACGGGGCGACCGAGCTCCTGCGCCGTGCTGCCCGAGCCCTCCTCGACGACCTTGGTCATCGCGTAGGTGGCCGCCGTCGTGACGTCCGCGTCGAACTCCTTCTCCTGCTCCTGCGGCCCCTCGTAGAGGACGGTGCCGTCGAGCGTCTCGACCTTGGCCACGATGTGCGGCGTCGTGCGGAAGCCGCCCGCGGCGATCGTGGAGTACGCGCGGGCGAGGTCGATCGGGTAGACGGACGCGGTGCCCAGCACGTTGGAGGGCACGGCCTCGATCGGGTAGCTCTCGGAGTCGCGCATGCCGGCCCGGTGCGCGACGTCCACGGTCTTCTCGGGCCCGTTCTCGACGTTGAGCTCCGCGTACGCCGTGTTCACGGAGTGCGCCGTCGCGTCGGCCAGGCTGACCCGGCCGTAGTCCTGCAGCCCGAAGTTCGCCGGCGACCACGGCTTGCCGTCGTCGCCCTTGATGTCCGGGAAGACGTGGGGCGAGTTGCCGTCGAACGTGTCCTCGAGCGTGTAGTCGTTCTCGAGCGCCGCCATGAGCGTGAAGGGCTTGAACGTCGAGCCTGCCTGCACGACGTCCTGCGTCGCCGTGTTGAGCGACTGCTTCACGTAGTCCGGGCCGCCGTACAGCGCCTTCACGGCGCCGGTCTGCGGGTCCATCGACACCAGCGACATGCGGACGTTCTTGTTCGCCTTGCCGTAGGTGCCGTCCTCGTGCAGCGTCTTCTCGACGGCGACGGCCGTCTTCTGCAGCTTCTGGTCGATCGTCGTGGTGATCTTGAGCCCGCGGGTCTCCAGCTCCTGCTCGGACTCGAGCGGGCCGTCAGGGTTGCTGTCCGACCTGACGAGCTCCTTGCGCACCTGCGCCAGGAGGTAGCCCTTCTGGCCGCCCCAGGTGTTGGTGGCTTCCTTCTTCTTCTTGAACTTCGGGAACTCCGCCTTCGCCCGCTCGTCCTTGGTGATGTACCCCTGCTCGTACATCCGGTTGATGCTGCGCTCCCAGCGCTCCTTGGCCCGGTCCGGGTCGACCGACGGGTCCCAGTTGTTGGGCGACGGGATGATGCCCGAGAGCATCGCGGCCTCGGACGGCGTGAGGTCCTTGGCGTCCTTGCCGAAGAACTCCTGCGACGCGGCCTGGATGCCGTAGGTGTTGCGGCCCCAGTAGATGGTGTTGAGGTAGCTCTCGAGCACCTGCTCCTTGGGCTGGGTCTGGGCCACCTTGAGCGCGATGATCGCCTCGCGGGCCTTGCCCGCGTACGAGTCCTCGGTGTTGAGGTAGTACCGCTCGACGTACTGCTGCGTCAGCGTGGACGCGCCCTGGCGCCCGCCGCCCGTGACGTTGTTGTACGCGGCGCGCGCGATGCCCTTGACGTCGATGCCGTTGTTGGTCCAGAACGTCTCGTCCTCGGAGGCGACGACCGCGTTCCCGACGTAGGCCGGCAGGTCGCCGAGCTCGACGAGCTCGCGCTTCTGCTCGGCGAACTGCCCGATCGGCTTGCCGTTCGCCCAGTAGACGGTCGTGGCCTGGTTGTTCACCTCGTCGAGGTTCTTCGGGATCGTCGTCGTGCTCCACGCGGCCACGAACAGACCGGCGCCCAGCGCCGTCCCGGTGAGCAGGGTGCCGACGACGACGCGCCAGGACGGCAGCCAGCGCTGCACCGGGCCCTTGCGCGGGCGCGGGTAGTTCCAGAAGCGACGTCTCCTCGCCACGTCAAGCCTTTCGTCGTGCGGGACCGGCGTCGTGCTCGTACGGCGCGCCGGCCTGCGGACCACAGGGAACACTAGGCGATGCCGTAGGGCCGACGGGAGCCTCGAGCGCCCGGGGCGACGGTTCGGCCCCAGCCGTCCCCAGCCCTCTGGCCTGCGCTCCGCGGAACCTTCACAACTGCGCGGACCTGACGCCCGCCGCTTCCCGTTGCACGACCATGTCGACGAGTCCTATTCTCGCGATGTATCGACTCGATACGTCGTGACGACGGGTCGGCAGCAGCATCGGGACAGACGGGAAGGGGAACGCTCGTGCGCAGCAGGTCTGTGGTGCTCGAGACGGCCATCCTCGGCCTGCTCAACTCCGCCCCGTTGCACGGGTACGAGCTGCGCAAGCGGCTCAACCTGCTGCTCGGCTCGTTCCGCGCGTTCTCCTACGGCACCCTCTACCCGGCACTCAAGTCCCTCGTGGCGCGCGGTCTCATCGAGACCACGGAGCGCGAGGCCCCGGCCCCCGCGGCGCGGGCGTCGGGATCCCGGCAGGCCGGCGCCAGGTCCTCGGGCAAGGCACCGCTGTCGGGCCGGCGCGGGCGGATCGTGTACCGGCTGACCGCGGACGGCAAGGAGCACCTCCTGTCTCTTATACACATCTTCGCCGTGTCGACCTTCACCTCGCCGAGGGCGGCGGAGAAGTACACGTCGCGGTAGTCGTACGCGGTGCTCCCGGAGGGGACCGAGTAGGCGTAGACCTCGAC
>NZ_JBHXAW010000016.1:0-29267 GCF_042726645.1 Isoptericola sp. NPDC060257 | reverse complement strand
GCCTGAGAGATTCCCGGGGAGGGTTGCTCCTTCGGCGCCGGCCGGCCACCTTGCGGGGGCGCGGCGCGAGCTCTCCCGTCGCGGTTCGAGCGGCTATGCGGCAACCGCACCCGGAGGTGCGGCCGCGTTGTGGGCAGCCGGGGCTGCGGTGTGACGCGCCCGATCCTACCCGGCCGCGGCACCGTCCCGGGCCTTGCGGGCGTCCCGGTCCCGGGTGCCCGTGGCGAACGCGCCCACGACCAGCACCGCGCCGGTGAGCACCAGGTAGAGCGCGAGCAGCTGCGCGCCCGTGGCGACGTCCGAGCTGGGCCGCAGCAGCATCACCAGACCGAGCACGATCCACAGCACCGCGTTGACGAGCTGCCAGTCCCACGACGTCGTGCGGAGCGCGCGACCCCGCAGCGCGCCGATGACGCCGACCACGCCGGCCGCGCACGCCCACACCGCCACGACCAGGTACATCACCGGGCCGGTCATGGACGGCCAGACGATGATGAGGACGCCGGCGACGAGGCTGACGACGCCCGCGATCAGCCGCCAGCTGATCTCGTCGCCCGTGCCCTGCGGCCGGCCCGACCGCTTCGTGGGGGCGCCCTCCAGCGTGAGAAGCACGCCCTGGACGACGATCACCAGGCCGACGAGCCACCGCACCCACACGAGCCCGCGGTCGGGGTTCGCGAACAGCACGATCCCCGCCGCCAGGTACATCAGCGCGCGCAGGTACACCAGGCCCCAGAGGCGGCGGGCGGCGCCGAAGGTGCGGTCGGACAGGGGCGCGGCCCCCGGCGACCCGGCCGGCCCCGACGTCGTGTCGCTCATGCTCGCGATGCTAGGAGCGGTCCCGCCAGATCGCGCGGCGGAGACCTGCGGCGTCGCGGGCGGGAGCGGCCCCTCAGGCGAGCTCGAGGTCGCGGGTCACCTCGACCATCGCGTCGACGACGGCGCGCACGGCCGGGCCGGGCTCGTGCCGCGTGGCGCGGTGCCGCGCCACGATCCGCCGGGTGCCGAGGCCCGCGAGGCGCGCGACCTCGACGCCCTCGGGCACGTCCCCGCCCTGGAGCGCGAGCGCGGGCAGCATGGCCACGCCCTGGTTCGCCGCGACGAGCGCGAGCGCCGTGTCGAAGTCGAAGAAGCGGTGCCGCTGGCTGACGGTCGTGCCGAGCGTGCGGGCGAGGCGGCGCAGCGCGCGGTCGGACGCCGTGTCGGCCTCGGCGCCCACCCACTGCAGGTTCGCCAGGTCGTCGAGGCGCTCGGGCATGGGCAGCCCCGCCGGCACGACGACGCACCACGGCTCGTCGAGCAGCGGGACGTCGTGCACGCCGCGGGGGGCGGGGGAGTCCATGTCGGCGTCGCGCTCGAGGAGGATCACGTCGAGGTCGCCGGCGCGCAGCATGCGGATCGCCTCGGCCGGCTCGTGCTCGCGCACGTCCACCTCGACGGCGGGGTACTGCTCGGCCAGGTCGAGCAGCATGGGCGCCACGACGGCGCGGATCCCCGTCTGGAAGGCGCCCAGCACGACCTTGCCGCTCACGCCCTCGCCGAGCCCGGCGATCTCCTGCCGGGCCTCGAGCAGCTCGGCCTCGATCCGCTCGCCGGCCTCGGCCAGCACGCGTCCCGCCGGGGTGAGGGTGACGCCGCGCGGCCCTCGGTCGAGGACGGCGATGCCCTCCTCGGCCTCGAGCCGGGCGATCTGCTGGGACACCGCGGACGGGGTGACATGCAGAAGATCTGCTGCCGCGAGCACGCCCCCGGCGCGGTGCACGGCAAGGAGGAAGGCAAGTCTCCGTGGGTCTGTGGCCATGTAGAGATACTAACTGCCGGTCGGAGAAGGATTTGATTGTGCTGAACGCAGATCGTGCTGCAGAATCGTTTCGACGCCAGCCGGACCTCTCCGGTTCCCGGGTCTCGGGAGCGGCGTCCCCACATCCTCAGCTCTTCCTTCCCATGGCACACCTGTGCCATGCCGACCCCCCGGAGGTGCCCGTCATGACGATCTCCCTGCTGACCGTGATTACTGCCCTCGGGTGGGTCGGCGCCATCGCCGTCGTCCTCGCCTACGGCATGGTGAGCAAGGGCCGCTGGACCGCCGACGGCCTCCAGTTCCAGCTGGCCAACGTCGCCGGCGCGGCCGTGATGCTCCTCATCGCGATCATGAACGGCATCTGGCCGTCCGCCCTGTCGAACGTCGCCGCCGTCATCATCGGCGCTTTCGCGATGCGCACCATCGCCCGCACCCGCCGCGCCGAGCGGGCCGCCGCCGCGCAGCTCGCCGCCGTCCAGTCGACCGGCGACCCGCACGCCGTGGCCGTCGTCGACGGCTCCGCGGAGCCGGCCCCCGGCGCCCTCGTCGCCGAGGTCCTGAGCGACGCCGCGCCCGTGGCCGACGTCGCCGAGCTGCCGCGCCAGGAGCGCGTCGACCTCGCCGCCTGACCGCGCGTCACTCCCGGCGGTGCCGCACGAACGCGGGCACCACCGCCCACAGCCCGAGCAGCACGACCGCCGACGCGGCGCCCACGACGATCCCCGCCGTGCGACCCAGCACGACGTCGAACACGAGCTCCGCGGTGCCCGCCAGCGCGACGGCGAGGAGCACGAGGCCCGCGCGCGCCATCATGTCGCCCCCGGTGACCACCGAGCGCTTGAGGTGCTTGCGGAACAGCGCCCGGTGCAGCGCGACGGGCGCGACGAGGAGCCCCGTCGTGGCCACGCACACCAGCACGAGCACCAGGTACACCGTCCGCTGGTAGTCGTCCAGGTCCCCGAAGCGGCTCTGGAACGGCAGGATCAGGAGGAACCCGGTGAGGATCTGCACGCCGGTCTGCATGACGCGCAGCTCCTGCAGCAGCTCGTTCCAGTTGCGGTCCGAGCGCTGCTCCGGCGTCTCCGGGCGGCCGTGGGACCGGTCGGGCACACCGCCGGTGGGCTCGTCCGTCATCCCGCGTCCTCACCGGGTGCGGCGTCGAGCGCCAGGTCGACCACGACGGCGCGGTGGTCGCTGACACCCAAGTCCACGGCCCGCGCGGCGGCGGCCGCGGCGACCGGGCCGTCGGCGAGCACGTGGTCGATGCGGAGCCAGGGCCGTGTGCGCGGATAGGTCGGCACGTGCACGAGCTCGCGCCAGCCCGTGCGCCGGGCGGGCAGGTCACCCCGGGTGTTGAGGTCGCCCAGCAGCACCAGCGGGCGCGGCGCGTGCCGGAGCCGGCGCCGCAGCCGCCGCAGCTGAGCGCCCTTCCACGGCTCGCTCTTCGACAGGTGCGTGGCGACGACGGTCAGCGGACCGTCGGGGGTCGCCACGGCGGCCGCGACGGCGACGCGCGGCTCGTCCACGCCGAGCGGCGGCACCCCCGGCAGGTTGAGGCCGGGCAGCCGCATGGCGTGCCAGGCGCGCACCGGGTGCCGGCTCAGCAGCGCGATCCCGTAGCCGGGCGGGGCGGGCAGTCGGCCGTCGTCGCCCGCGGCCGTGCGGGGGGCCCGGCGACGGCGCCACGCCGGGTCGAGCGACCCGCGGACCGCGGGGACGAAGCGGTGCTCGGGCATCCCGAGCGCCGTGGCGACCCGGTACGCCTGCGCCTCCCCGTCGGACCGCGCCTGGCCGTGGTCCACCTCCTGCAGCGCCACGACGTCGGCGTCCAGCGCGGCCAGCGCCTTCCCGAGCCGGTCGAGGTCCACCTGCCGCCCGTCCACCAGCGCGTGCTGGACGTTCGCCGTCACCAGCCGGATCATCCGCCCTCCGTCCACGAGGTAGTGCCAGCCCTGCCGAGGTAGTACCCGAACTGCCGAGGTAGTACCGGGCCTGCCGAGGTGGTACGCACCCCCGCGAGGTAGTGCGAGCCTCCCGCACGAGGCGCCGTCTCGCACCCACGAACGGTGCGCCACCCCGCCCTCGCCTTCCTTCTCACGACCTCGCAAGGACCGCACGACCTCGCGGAGGCGCGTACCACCTCGGCGTCAGAGAGTGCGGTGCCAGGCGACGATGCGGTCGACGGCGCGGGAGACGACGTCGGGCGCGGCGGCGAAGGAGAGGCGCACCCAGTCGCCCCCGCCCACGACGTCGAAGTCCGCACCGGGGGTGATCGCGACGTCGGCCTCGGCCAGCAGGCGGCGGCAGTAGGTCACCGAGTCGCCGCCCACGGCGTCGCGGAAGCCCGCGACGTTCCCGTAGAGGTAGAACGCGCCGTCGGCGGGCGCGACGGGGCGCCAGCCGAGCTCGTCCACGCGGTCGAGCAGGGCGGCGCGCGACGCCGCGTACCGGGCCACGTTCTCCGCGGCGGCGGCGTATCCGGCGGGGGAGAACGCCGCGACGCCCGCGTGCTGCGCCAGCGCCGGAGGCGAGAGGGCCACGTTGCCTGCGAGCGCGTCGACGGGGCCGACCAGCTCGTCGGGCAGGACGAGCCAGCCCAGCCGCCAGCCGGTCATCGCCCAGTACTTCGAGAACGAGTTCACCACCACGGCCCCGGCGTCCGTGTACATCGCCGCCGTGGCCTGCTGTACGTCGGCCGAGTAGGCGATGCCGTGGTAGATCTCGTCGCTGATCAGGCGCACGTCGTGCTCCTCGCACCACCGTGCCAGCGCGGCCAGCTCGGCGGGCGGGAGCATCGTGCCGGTCGGGTTGGCGGGGGAGGCCACGACCAGGCCGTCCAGCCCGCCCTCGTAGTACGCCTCCATGAGCTGGGAGACGGTCGGCTGGTACCGGGTGTCGGGGCCGCAGTCGAGCTCCACCACCTCGCACCCCAGCGCGGCGAGGATGTTCTTGTACGCCGGGTACCCCGGGCGGGCCAGCGCGACCCGGTCCCCGACGTCGAAGGCCGCGAGGAACGCGAGCAGGAACCCCCCGCTCGACCCGGTCGTCACGGCGATCCGCGCCGGGTCGACGTCGACGTCGTACCAGCGCCGGTAGTGCCCGGCGATCTCGCGGCGCAGCGCGGGCACGCCCATCGACTCCGTGTAGCCGAGGTCCGCGGTGCGCAGCAGCTCCGCCGCCTTCTCCCGGACGACGTCCGAGGCGCCGGTCGACGGCTCGCCCGCGCACAGGTTGAGCACGTCGTGGCCGGCGGCACGCCGCTCGTTGGCGGTGGCCAGCACCTGCATGACGGCGAACGGCGGCACGTGGCTGCGGCGCGAGACCTTCATACGGTCATCATGCCGGGTCCGGTCCCCGCGGCGGCGGCCCGGTCCGCCCCTAGGCTGGGAGCAGCCGACCCGAGGGGGATGCCGATGTTCCGACGACGCCAGGACAAGGAGACGGACCCGGCGCGCCGGGCCGCGCAGTACCAGGTGGACCGGGAGGCGGCCGCCGACACCGCGGCCGCGGAGGAGGCCGGCGACGCCGCACCCGACGAGGGGGCCGCACCGGGCCGGGCCAGGCGCCGCATGGACGACCGCGCCCTGTGGGTGGACACCGTCGTCGACCAGGCGATCCGGCGCGGCGAGTTCGACGACCTGCCGCTGGAGGGCAAGCCGATCCCCGGGCTGCGCGGCACGCACGACCCGGACTGGTGGCTCAAGAACCTCGTGGAGCGCGAGCAGATCACCGGCGTCCTCCCGGCCGCGCAGCTGCGCCGCGACGACGCGGAGCTGGACGAGACGCTCGACCGCGAGCCCGAGGAGAAGCGGGTCAGGGAGACCGTCGAGGAGTTCAACGCGCGGGTCGTCGACGCCCGCCGGCAGCTCATGGGCGGCCCGCCGGTCGTGACGCCGACGCGCGACGTCGAGCGCGAGGTGCAGCGGTGGCGCGAGCGCCGGCGCGCCCGCGGGATCTTCTGAGGCCCCGTGGCTGACGTCGTCGTGGTGACGGGGCCGCCGGGCTCGGGGAAGTCGGCCGTCGCGACGGCCCTGGCCGACCTGCTCGACCCGTCCGCGCTGCTCGAGGCGGACTGGTTCTTCGGCCGGTGGCGGCGCGGCGCCGTCGACCCCTGGCTCCCGGAGGCCGCGCCCCAGACCGTGCCCGCGGGCCGGGCCGCTCTCGCCGCGACCGTGGAGCTCGCCCGCTCGGACGCCTGGGTCGTCTACGACGGCGTGCTGCACCGGGACGCCACCCGGGACCTCGCCGCCCGCGCCGCCGGTGCCGGCGTCGCCGTGCACCGCGCCGTCCTGCTGCCGCCCGTTGACGTGTGCCTCGCGCGAGTGGCCGCGCGGACGGGGCACGGCTTCGACGACCCCGGCGCCACGCGGGACATGCACGCGGCCTTCGCGGCCGAGGCGGACGGCGCGGATGACGATGGCGCGGCGGACGGCGGTTCGGCGGACGGCACCGTCCTGCGTGACGCCGGCGCGTCGCCCGACGACCTCGCGGCGCGGGTCCGCGACCTGCTGCACGCCGGGGCGCTGCGGGTGCCCGGGCCGGTCCCGACCGGGGGAGCGCGGCCGTGACCGCGCACGCCGTCCTGCTCGACCTGCAGGGCACGGTCCACGAGGGCGACCGTCTGGTCCCCGGCGCCGACGCCGCGGTCGCCGCGCTGCGCGACGCGGGGCACGCCGTCCGCTTCGTCACCAACACGGACTCCCAGGACTCGGCGTCGATCGTCGCGCGGCTGCGGGGGATGGGTCTCGGCCTGGACGCGGACGAGCTGTTCACCCCGGTGGACGCCGCCGTCGCCGACCTCGAGGGCACCGGCGCACGGGTGCACGTGCTCGCCACCGCCGCCGTCCGCGACCAGCTCGCCGCGCGTCTCGACGTCGTCGGGCCGGAGGACGACCCGACGCACGTCATCGTGGGCGACGTCCACGACGTGCTCGGCTACCCCGCCCTGGATGCCGCCTTCCGCGCCGTCCTGGGCGGAGCGGAGCTGCTGGCGCTGCAGCACGGGCGCTGGTTCCTGCGCGACGGCCGGCCCGCGCTCGACACCGGGTCGGTGGTCGCCGCGATCGAGCACGGCGCCGAGGTGACGGCGCGCACCCTGGGCAAGCCGAGCACGGAGTTCCTGCGGCTCGCGCTGAGCACCGTCAGCCCGGCGCCGGAGCCCGGGCGCACGTGGGTGGTGGGCGACGACCGCTCGTCGGACGTCGCGATGGGTCGCGCGGCGGGCGTCCGCACGGTGCTGGTGCGCACGGGGAAGTTCGCCCGGCAGGCCGACGACGACGCGCTGCCGCGGCCGGAGCACGTGCTGGACGACGTCACCGGGCTGCCGGAGCTGCTCCGCGGGGCGTGAGGGCGCCGGGCACGAGCGCGTCGGCGCCGGCGGTTACCGTGGCGCCGTGACGACGCCCCACGACCCGACCCTCACCGCCGCGTGCCTGGTCTCCCGCGCGGCCGCGGCCCTGGCCGTGACGCGGCGGCCGACGACGGTCGACGGCCTGGTGGCCGGCGACCCCGGCACGGTGGTGCGCGGCGTCGCCGTGACGACGCTGGCCACGCTCGAGGTGCTGGAGCGCGCCGTCGCGGCGGGCGCGAACGTGGTCGTCACGCACGAGCCGCCCGACTACGACCACACGGGGGCCTCGGTGCCCGACCTGGAGGTGGAGGGCGATCCCGTGCTCGCCGCCAAGCGCGCGTTCGTGGCCGAGCACGGCCTGGTCCTGTGGCGCGCGCACGACGCCTGGCACGACCGGCGCCCGGACGGCGTCGACGAGGGCGCGGCCCGCGCGCTGGGCTGGTCGCTCGACCCCGCCGCCGAGGGCGCGTCGGTGTGCGACGTCGCCCCGGCGACGCTGGGGGAGCTGGCCGCGCACGTCGCGACGGCGCTCGGCTCGCGGACGGCCCGCTTCGTGGGCGACCCCGACCAGCGGGTGCGCCGCGTGGGCCTGGACCTGGGGTTCCGCGGTTTCGCGCGCAACCGCGCGCTGCTGCGCCGCGCCGACGTGGACGCCGTCGTCGTGGGGGAGGCCCACGAGTGGGAGACCCAGTCGTACGCGCTGGACGCCGCGCACCTCGGCACGACCGGCCGGGGCGCGCCGAAGGGGCTGGTCGTGGCCGGGCACGTGCCGGCCGAGCAGGCGGGGATGGCGTTCTTCGCCGACTGGCTGCGCGACGTCGTGCCGGAGGTGCCGGTGACGTTCCTGCCCGCGCCGGACCTCGCCCGCCCGGCCGAGGCTCACTCCACGTAGGCGAGCGCGTCGATCTCGACGAGCATCTCCTCGCGGGGCAGGCCGACCATGACGGTGGTGCGCGACGGCAGCACGGCGTCCGGGCCGAGCCGCTCGGTGAGGAACGCGCCGTACGCGTCGTTCATGGCGCCGAAGTCGTCGCGGGTCGTGAGGTAGACGCGCAGCATGACGACGTCAGCCATCGTGCCGCCGCCGGCCTTGACGATCGCCTCGACGTTCTGCAGCGTGCGCGTCGTCTGCGCGGCGACGTCGCCCGGGTAGAGGTACTCGTTGGTCGCCGGGTCCACGGGGCCCTGCCCGGAGACCTGCAGCAGGTTGCCGACCCGCACGCCCTGGTGGAACGTGTGGGCCGGGGCGGGGGCCTGGTCGGTGGAGATCGCGGTCTTCGAGGTCTGCTCAGCCATGTGCTCGTCCTTTCGGGGGTGGTACGGCCACTCTGGACCCGGCGTGCATTTCAGCGGCGGGTGCGGCATCGTCGCACCGTCGACGGGGGAACGAGGAGGGCCTGACGATGGACGGTACCGGAGCCGAGGAGACCTGTCGGATCGACCGCGAGAAGGTGGCCGCCCGGGAGGTCGAGCGCGTCGGCTGGCGGCACAAGGCGATCCCGCCCGAGCTGTGGGGGCTGACCGTCGCGGAGGTCCGCGAGCGCCGTCCCCGCCTGTCGCAGCTGCCGACCCCGCTGCTCACGCTGTCCCGGTCCGCGCTCGACACCAACCTGCGCGTGATGGCCGACTGGTGCGCGGAGCGTGGCCTCGACCTCGCCCCGCACGGCAAGACGACGATGGCGCCGCAGCTGTGGGCCGAGCAGGTCGACGCCGGGGCGTGGGCGATCACGGTCGCGAACCCGTTCCAGCTGGGCGTGGCCCTCGAGTTCGGCGTGAGCCGCGTGATGGTCGCGAACACCGTGATCTCGCCGCTCGCGCTGCGCTGGATCACGGACGAGCTGGCCGCCGACCGGGACCTGCGGGTGCTGGTCTGGGCGGACTCGCCGGTCACGGTGGACCTCATGCACGACGCGCTGGCGGCGCACGTCGAGGCCTCGGGCTCGCGCCCGCCGATCGACGTGCTCGTCGAGCGCGGCGGCGCCGGCGGCCGCACGGGCGCCCGCGACCTGGACACGGCGCTGGCGGCGGCGGAGCGCGTGGTCGCGTCCCCGCACCTGCGCCTGGCCGGCGTCGGCGGGTACGAGGGCGCGCTGGCGCACGACTCCGACGCCCACAGCCGGGACGTGGTGCGCGGCTACCTGCGCGACATGGTCGAGGTGCACGAGCGCCTCGCGGCCGACGGCCGCTACGAGGTGGAGGTGCCCGTCGTGACGGCGGGCGGCAGCGCGTACTTCGACGTCGTCGACGAGGTCATGGCGCCGCTGGTCGCGGCGGGCGCGCGCGTGGTCCTGCGCAGCGGTGCCTACGTCGTGCACGACGACGGCTTCTACCGGCACATCTCCCCGCTGGGCGAGGAGCCGCGCAGCGGAGGGCCGGGGTTCCGCAGCGCGATGCACGGGTGGGTGCGCGTGAGCTCGCAGCCCGAGCCGGGCCTCGCGCTGTTCGACGCCGGCAAGCGCGACCTGCCGTTCGACGAGGGACTGCCCGAGGTACAGCTGCGCCGCCCGCGCACGGACGGCGATGCGCCGGACCCGGTGACCGGCGTCCAGGTCACCGCCCTCAACGACCAGCACGGCTTCCTGCGCTGGGACGCCACGGCCGACGTCGACCTGCGCATCGGCGACGAGCTGCGGCTGGGCCTGTCGCACCCCTGCACGGCGATGGACAAGTGGACGCTCGTGCCGGTGGTGGACGACGCCGACGCGGCCGACCCGGTCGTCGTCGACCTCGTCCGGACCTGGTTCTGAGGGGCAGGGGCATGGCCGCCGACCTGCTGATCCGCGACGCGCTGGTGCTCGACGGCACGGGCGCACCGGGCGTCGTCGCCGACGTCGCCGTGGCCGACGGGCGCATCACGGCCGTCGACGACCGCCGCTCCGACGCCCGTGCGGCGGGCGCGCACCGCACGGTGGACGCCGGGGGCCGCGCGCTGACGCCCGGCTTCATCGACATGCACGCGCACTCCGACGTGCAGATCCTCGCGAACCCGGACCACACGGCGAAGGTGAGCCAGGGCGTCACGCTGGAGGTGCTGGGCCAGGACGGCCTGTCCTTCGCGCCCGTGGACGAGCGCACGCGCACCGCCGTCCGCGCCCAGATCGCGGGCTGGAACGACGACCCGCCGGGCTTCGCCTGGGACTGGGAGTCCGTGGCCGGCTACCTCGACCGACTGGACCGCGGGATCGCGTGCCACGCCGCCTACCTGGTGCCGCAGGGCACGCTGCGGCACCTCGTCGTCGGGCCGGACGAGCGCCCGGCGACGCCCGCGGAGGTCGCCCGGATGGGCGAGCTGCTCGCCCAGGGGATGCGGGAGGGCGCGCTGGGCATGAGCAGCGGCCTCACGTACACGCCGGGCATGTACGCCGACGACGACGAGCTCGCAGCGCTGCTGCGCGTCGTCGCCGCGCACGACGGCTACTACAGCCCCCACCACCGGTCGTACGGCAAGGGCGCGCTCGAGGCGTACGCCGAGATGATCGACCTGGCCCGCGACACGGGCTGCGCGCTGCACCTCACGCACGCGACGATGAACTTCGCCCCCAACAAGGGCCGCGCGGGCGAGCTGCTCGCCCTGATCGACGCGGCGCTGGGTGACGGCGTCGACATCACGCTCGACACGTACCCCTACCTGCCGGGCTCGACGACGCTCAGCGCGATCCTGCCGAGCTGGTCGTTCTCGGGCGGCACGGACGCGCTGCTCGCGCGGCTGGCCGACCCCGCGGACCGCGGTCGCATCCTGTACGAGCTGGAGCACGTCGGCACCGACGGCTGCCACGGCTGCGTCGCGGAGTGGGACACCATCGAGATCAGCGGCGTGCAGAACCCCGCGCTGGCCGACCGCGTGGGCCGCACCGTGGAGGCGATCGCCCGCGACGAGGGCCGCGCGCCGGGCGACGTGTTCGTGGAGCAGCTGATCGCCGACCGGCTCGGCACGACGATCCTGCAGCACGTGGGCCACGAGGAGAACGTGCGCGCGATCATGCGGCACCGCACCCACACCGGCGGCTCGGACGCGATCCTCGTGGGCGGCCGCCCGCACCCGCGCGCGTGGGGCACGTTCCCGCGCTACCTCGCGCGGTACGTGCGCGAGCTCGGCGTCCTCACGCTCGAGGACTGCGTGCACCACCTCACGGGCCGCCCCGCGGCGCGGCTGAGGCTGGTCGACCGCGGCCTCGTCCGCCGCGGCCACGCCGCCGACCTCGTGCTGCTCGACCCCGACACCGTCCAGGACACCGCCACCTTCGAGGACCCGCGCCAGCAGGCGAGGGGCATCGACCTGGTCCTGGTCGACGGCGTCGCCGTCATCGACGACGGCGCACGCACCGACGCCCTCCCCGGCCGCGCGCTGCGACGCACCGGGAGCGGCACCCGCTGAGACAGGAGGAACCCGATGCACGCACTGCTGCAGGCCGCGGGGGACGACGACGACACGCTCGAGCTGATCAACCAGCCGTGGTCGGAGCACGACACGCAGGTGCTGGTGGTCACCGCCATCGGCATCGCCGTGGTGGTGCTCCTCATCACGATGCTCAAGATGCACGGATTCCTGGCCCTGACCATCGGGTCGCTGTTCGTGGCGATCGGGTCCGGCATCCCGCTCGGCGACGTCGCCGGGGTGTTCGAGACCGGCGTCGGGGACGTGCTGGGCACCGTCGGCGTGCTGGTGGTGCTGGGCGCCATGCTCGGCAAGCTGCTCGCCGACTCCGGGGGAGCGGACGAGATCGTCGACAAGATCTTCCGCGGCAGCACCGGGAGCCTGCCGTGGCGCATGGCGCTCATCGCGTTCCTCATCGGCATCCCGATGTTCTTCGAGGTCGGGCTCGTCCTCCTGATCCCGGTGATCATGCTGGCCGTCCGGCGCTCGGGCCTGCCGGCGATGCTGCTGGCCATGCCGGCGCTGGCCGGGCTGTCGGTGCTGCACGGCTTCGTGCCGCCGCACCCCGGGCCGCTGGCCGCCATCGGCAACCTCGGCGCCGACGTCGGCATCACCATGGCGCTCGGTCTGCTCATCGCCGTGCCCACCGTGATCATCGCCGGCCCGGTGTGGGGCCGGTTCGCCGCGAAGCTGGTGCCGATCGGCGCGCAGGGCGGTGGCGGGGGCATCGTCGCCGAGGAGGCGGGCGGCTCCGGAGAGCCGGGCACGGTCAAGACCCGCAACCCCACCTTCGTGCTCACCCTGGTGACCATCCTCAGCCCGGTGATCCTCATGCTGGTGCGCGCGGGCGTCGAGGTCTGGGCCAGCCCGGACTCGTGGTTCTTCCCGTTCGTGTCGTTCATCGGCGAGCCGCTGGTGGCGCTGCTCATCGCCGTCCTGCTCGCGATGATCACGTTCGGCACCAGCGTCGGGTTCTCGCTCGGCACCCTCGGCTCGAAGATGACGGAGAGCCTCAAGCCCATCGCGAGCGCCACGATGATCGTCGGTGCCGGCGGCGGCTTCAAGGCCGTGCTGGTCGAGGGCGGCACGGGCATCGCCATCGGCAAGGCCGCCGTCGCGATGAGCCTGTCCATCCTGCTGCTCGGCTGGCTGATCGCCGTGCTGGTGCGGATCGCGACCGGGTCCGCGACGGTCGCGATCGTCACCGCGTCGGGCATCGTCGCGCCGCTCGCCACAGGCCTGACGCCGACGCACCTCGCGCTCCTCGTGCTGGCCATCGGCGCGGGCTCGCTCATCCTGTCGCACGTCAACGACGCCGGGTTCTGGCTGGTCAAGGAGTACTTCGGCATGACCGTCGGCCAGACGCTGAAGACCTGGACGGTGATGGAGACGATCATCGCCGTCCTCGGACTGGTCTTCACCTGGCTGCTCTGGCTCGTGGTGTAGCCGGTCGTCCGGCACGGCCCGGTCGCGCGGGCGTGCCGAGTTCCATACCTTCGGGTCGTGGAGCAGGCCGGCACGAGCAGCGCGTGGGAGCCCGACGCGCTGCCCGGCTTCGAGCGGCTGACCCTGCCGCTGGAGCCGGACTTCGAGGGCGACGTCGTCGCGACGCTGGTACGGAGGGCCGTCGACCCGGGCGTCGCGACGCCCGGGCGGGACGCCGGCATCGACGTCCTGTACGTGCACGGCTGGGTGGACTACTTCTTCCAGACCCACCTCGCGGCGTTCTGGGAGCGGCAGGGCGCGCGGTTCTACGCCCTCGACCTGCGCAAGTACGGCCGCAGCCTGCGCGAGCACCAGACGCCGGGCTTCGTCACCGCGCTGGCGACGTACGACGAGGACATCGAGGCCGCGCTGGCCGTGCTCGGCCACGGCCCGAAGTCGTCGTCGGGCCGTCGACTGGTGCTCATGGGCCACTCGACGGGCGGGCTGGTGCTCAGCCTGTGGGTGTCGCACCGTCCGGGCCGCGCGGACGCGCTGGTGCTCAACAGCCCGTGGCTCGAGTTCCAGACCCGCAGCGTGGGCCGCTGGATGCTGGAGCCGGGCCTGCGCGCCCAGGCCGCGCTCGCGCCGCGCAGCCACCTGGTGAACGTGGACCTCGGGTTCTACACCCGCAGCGTCTCGCGGCGGTTCGACGGCGCATGGGACATCGACCCGGCCTGGCGGCCCGACATGGGCTGGCGCACGACCCCGGCGTGGCTGTCCGCGATCTTCCAGGGGCAGGAGCGCGTGTCCCGGGGGCTCGGTATCGACATCCCGGTGCTGGTGCTGCTGTCCGCCCGCTCGACGGCGCCCGTGCGGTGGAGCCCCGAGATGATGACCACCGACTCGGTGCTCGAGGTGGGCGGCGTCGCGCGCCGGGTGCCCGCGCTGGGCAGCCTCGTCACGCTGGTGCGCATCGACGGCGCCATGCACGACGTCACGCTCTCCGCCCCCGCCGTCCGGGACGTCGTCTGGCGCGAGATCTCCCGCTGGGTCGGCGCCTACGTGCCCGCCGTGTCGCCGACGGCCGAGCCGGAACCGCACGGCGTGGCCGCCTGGTGGCGCCGCACGTTCGGCCGCGGCCGCCCGACGCGGCGGGCGGTCACAGCGCCCGCACCAGCTCGACCTCCTCGCCCTGATCGAGGACGAAGCGTTCGCCCGACGGCGTGAACCCGAGCTTGCGGTAGGCGGCCTGAGCGCGCGGGTTGTCGACGTGCACGCACAGTCGCGCCCGCTCGACGCCGCGGCTCCGCGCCCAGTCCTGGGCGCCGTCGAACAGCCGCGCCAGCAGGCCGGCGCCGCGGTGCTCGGGCCGCACGAACACGCCCACCAGGTGCACCTGCCGCTGCGTGACCGGCCCGCCCAGGACGTCGGTCGCGCCCGGCTCCTCGACCAGGCCGGTCGTCGTGCCGACCCAGCGCCCGGCGGCGTCGACGGCGACGAACGCCGCCACCGCGTCGCTCGTCGCGTTGCCGCGCGCCCGCTCCTGCCAGAACGCGTCCGGCCGCGCGGCCGCGACCTCGTGCGTCTCGAGGAACGCCACCGGGGCCGCCGGGTCCTGGAGCGCCGCCAGGCGCAGGTCGCGGGTCTCGCGCCACTCGTCCTCCCGGGCACGGCGGACGGTGAGGGGGGCAGGCGGTGTCGTCATGGGGCGATCCTTCCACCGCGAGGCCGTGGCCCGCCCCGGGATTCCCGGACGGGCCACGGCGGTGCGACGACGGCGGCCGGTCAGGCCGCCCCGGCGTCCGACCGGCGCGTCCAGAACCCGACGTGCGGGGCCGCGGCCTCGTCCTCGAGGAGCGGGCCGACGATCTCGATCTCCCGCTGCCCGTGCGCGACGACATCGCGGCACGGCAGGGCGAAGGTCGGGTTCTCCGGGTCGTCGCCGGTGAGGTCGAGCAGCCGCGTCTCGGAGAGCGCGTAGACGACGCGGCCGATGCCGCACCAGTACACGGCGCCGGTGCACATGACGCACGGTTCCGCGCTGGTGTAGAGGGTGGCGCCCGCCAGCTCCTCGGGCGAGAGCGCCCGGGCCGCCTCCGCCGCGGCCGTGAGCTCGGCGTGCTGGGTGGGGTCGCCCTCCGGCGGCATCGAGTTGTTCCCCCGGCGGGACACGACCCGCCCGTCGGCGGTGGCGACCAGCGCGGCGAACGGGTGGCGTCCTCGCGCCTTCGCGTCGGCGGAGAGCGCGATCGCCTCGCGCAGCAGGGAGAGGTCGGTGTCGGTCGGCAGGTCGGTCATCAGGCGCTCCTCGGGGTGGGGACGGGGCGGGCGGCAGAGCCGGTGGCAGGGTCGGTGGCAGGGTCCGTGGACGGCGCCGCCTCGGCGGGCGGGTCGTCCGCGCCACGGCGGTTGAGCAGGGCGTTCATGAGCACGGCGACGATCGCGCAGAGGAAGATGCCGCTCTCGAGCACCATCCGCAGCGGGCCCTGGACGTCGGCCAGCAGCTTCGGCATCGCCATCGGGAGGACGCCGACGCTGATGGAGATCGCGACGATGAGCGAGTTCGGCGTGTCCTGGTACCGCACCTGCGCGAGCTCCTGGATGCCTGCGGCCGTGGTCATCCCGAACATCACGATCGCCCCGCCGCCCAGCACCGCCGGCGGCACGGCCGCGATCACCGCGCCGAGCTTGGGGACGAGGCCCAGGACGACGAGGATGACGCCCGCGACGGCCACGACGTAGCGGCTGCGGACCCTGGTCATCGCGATCAGCCCCGTGTTCTGGCTGAAGGCGTTGAGCGGGAACCCGTTGGCCAGGCTCGAGACCATGGTGGACAGCCCCTCGGCGCGGAAGGCGTCGCCGAGCCGGCGGGGGGTGATCTCCCGGCCCACCATGCGCCCGATGGCGAGGGTGTTGCCGGTGGTCTCGGCCATGATGACGACCATCGCGAGGGTCATGACGAGGATCGGCACGGGCTCGAAGGTCGGGACGCCGAACGCGAGCGGCGCGGAGACGCCGAACCACGCCGCGTCGCCGACGCCGGAGAAGTCGCTCATGCCGGCGGCGACGGCCACGACCGTCCCGACGAGGAGACCGACGAGCACCGCGAGGGCGGACAGCAGGCCCTTGAACCGCACGTACACGACGAGCGTGACGACGATCGTCAGCAGCCCGACCAGCAGGTGGCGGGGCGCGCCGAAGTCGTCGGCCCCCTCGCCCCCGCCGAGCCACCCGGCCGCGGCGGGCATCAGCGAGATCCCCACCACCGTGATCAGGCAGCCGATCACGACGCGGGGGAAGTACCGCAGCAGGCGCGAGAAGACCGGCGCCAGGCAGATCGCCAGCGCGCCCGCGACGAGGCACGAGCCGACGACGGCCGTCATCCCGTACTCGGTGCCGATGAGCAGCATGGGCGACAGGGCGATGAACGACGCGCCCTGGATCAGCGGCAGCCGCGCGCCGAAGCGCCAGAACCCGAGGGTCTGGACCAGGGTCGCGAGGCCCCCGAGCAGCAGGTTCGCGTTGATGAGGGTGACGGTCTGGGACGACGTCAGCCCGAGGGCGCCGGACAGCACGAGCGGCACGGCCACCACGCCGGCGTAGATGACGAGCACGTGCTGCAGGCCGAGCGTGATCATCGACCGTGCCGGGAGGATCTCGTCGACGGGGTCGGTCGGGCGGTCGTTCCCGGTGGCGGTCGAGCGGTTCAACCGCCCCGGACGGAGCTGCACAGTCATGGGGCTCTCCTCTCCTCGTGACCCGGGCGTCGTTGCTCGGGCGGGATGGGCCTCGTTGCCAGTGACCGGGAGACTACGGGCGCACCTTTCGATGGCAGAACTGAGTTTCTATCGACAGATCCGATAGTTTGCGCGCGTGAGATTCTCGATCGACCAGGTGGAGGCGTTCGTCCTCGTCGCCCGGCACGGCTCGTTCTCCGCGGCCGCTCGCGCGATGCAGCGTTCCCAGTCGACGGTGAGCGTCGCGATCGCGAACCTCGAGATCGCGCTCGACACGGAGCTGTTCGACCGCTCGACCCGCCGCCCGTCCCTCACCGCGGCGGGCGAGGCGATGCTGCTGGAGGCCCAGGCGCTGTACGACCGCAGCGTGTCGTTCGAGCGGCACGGGGACGCCCTGGCCGAGGGGGTCCCGACCAGCGTCACCCTCGCCGTCGCCGCCCCGCACGCCCTGATCCAGCCGGTCCTGACCGCGTTCGCCGCCCGCTTCCCGCACACCGACGTGCGCCTGCGCAACCCCGCGCAGGGCGACGCCGCCGCGGCCGTGCTGCGCGGCGAGGCGAGCGTGGGCGTCGCGTTCGCCGTCCCGGACTACGACGAGACCCTGGCGTTCCACCAGCTCGGCAAGGTGATCATGGCGCACATCGCGCACCGCGATCACCCGTTGGCGCAGATCGCGCGGCCCTCGTTCGACGACCTCCGCGCCCACCGCCGTATCGCGTACGACGCCCACGCGCGCGCCCTGCCCACCAGCGAGTACCTGCAGTCCGTGCAGACCTGGACCGCCGACTCCTACGAGGCGCTCATCTCGCTGGCCCGGTCGGGCGTGGGCTGGGCGACGCTCCCGCGCCTCCTGGTGCGCGAGGAGCTGCGCAGCGGGCGGCTCGTCGAGCTCGCCCTGGAGGCGTACCCGCACACGGACTGGATCGTGTCCGTCGACCTGCTGTGGCAGCGCCGACGACGGCTCGACGCCGCGGAGTCGTGGCTCGTCGACGCGTTCCGACGCCTGAAGATCAGCGAGACGTCGCCGTTCGGTCAGTCGACCACGCGCTGAGACGCGCCCGCACGTGGTCGACGATCCCGTCGGCGGCGGCCTCGACCTCCGCCAGCGTGGTCTCGAAGCCGGACTCGTCGCCGTACCAGGGGTCGTCGACGTCCAGGAGGTGCTCGTCGCCGCCCGGCTCGACGACGGGGGCGTCGGGATCGAACGACCGGTACAACCGGATCTCGGCGAGGCCTGCGGAGCCCGCTGCACCGTCGGCGAGGCGGCGCAGGCGGCGGGCGTGCTGGGCGGTCATGGGCAGGACCAGGTCGTGGTCGGCGAGGTCCGCGGAGCTGACCTGGCGGGCGCGGTGGCCGTCGCCCGTCGGGTAGCCGTGCGCGGCCAGCGTGCGGCGCGCGCGGCCGTCCACCGGGTTGCCGTGCTCCTCGTCGCTCACGCCCGAGGAGTCCACGACCACGCGGTCGCCGAGCCCGGCGGCCTCGAGGCGGTCGCGCAGCACGATCTCGGCCATGGGGGAGCGGCAGATGTTGCCGGTGCAGACGGTCATCACGCGGTACGGGGTGGCGGTCACGGGCCCATTCTCGCCTCTCGCCGAGCCCGGCCTCCGATCCGTGCCTACCGTGAGGCATGGCGAGATGGGCGGCGGACGGGCTGATCGCCGTGACCGGCGCGAGCGGGCGGCTCGGGTCACGACTGGCGTTCCGGCTCGCGGCGGAGGGGGCGCGGCAGCGGCTGGTCGTGCGCGACCCGGCGCGCGCCCCGCGGCTGTCGGACGGGCGGGCGCTGCCGGAGTGCGAGGTCGCCGTCGCCGACGGCTACCGCGACACCACCGCGATGCGGGCCGCCTTCGAGGGCGTGCGCACCGTGTTCCTGGTGAGCGTGCGCGAGGCGCCCGACCGCGTCGCGCAGCACACCGCGATGATCGACACCGCGGCGGCGGCCGGCGTCGAGCGGCTCGTCTACACGTCGTTCGCGGGCGCCGGGCCCGACGCCGTCTTCACGTTCGCCCGCGACCACTGGCACACCGAGCAGCACCTGGCCGGGGTCGCCGCGCGCACCGGGCTGCGCTGGACGGTGCTGCGCGACAACCTCTACTTCCATGCGTTGAGCACGTTCGTCGGGCACGACGGTGTGATCCGCGGTCCGGCGGCGGACGGGCGCGTGGCGGCCGTGTCGCACGACGACGTGGCGGACGTCGCCACCGCCGTCATCCTCGACGAGCGGCCCGCCCGGCACGACGGCGCCGTCTACGAGGTCACCGGGCCGCAGGCGCTCACCCTCGACGAGGTCGCGGCCACGCTCGGCCGCGCCGCCGGCCGCGACCTCTCCTACCACCCCGAGACCGAGGAGGAGGCGTACGTCTCCCGGGCCGGGTACGGGGCGGAGCCGTTCGAGCTCGACGGTTGGGTCACGTCGTACACCGCCATCGCCGCGGGCGAGCTGGCGCACGTCTCCGACGACGTCGGCCGGCTCGTCGGCCGGCCCGCGCGCTCGCTCGCCCAGTGGCTCGACGACTACCCGGGCGAGTGGGCGCACCTGCGGCGAGCCTGATCCCGGTCGGATCGCGCTGCGGAGTTCACCCTGAGGAAAACCCTTGGCCTCCCTCGCCGGGCGGGCGTAGCGTCGTCGGCACATGAGAAAGGAGGTGATCGGAGAAGTGAAGACTCTTCGGACCCATGAGGTGGTCGCGCGCTAGTCGCGTGCGCCCTTGAGCGTTTCGCGCTGTCGGCCTGACGACCTGATCATTCGTCGGACCGTTCGGCGCACGGGACGGGTAGCGAGTTCCTCGCGACCACCGGATCCCGCGGGTGCCGTGCCCTCGTCCAGCACGGCTGGAGGTTCGACCTCCGGCCCGCGGGCTCTTTGCTGTCCGGGGGCCGCAGCCGAGGCGTCGTCCTGGGAGGAGTCGTCCTGGGCGATCGTCAGACCAGCGTGGCCGCGCGGCGCTCCCGCCGCAGGCGCCGCTCCGCCTGGGCCACGAGCTGGTCCGTGTCGGCGGCACCTGCCACCGACCACGCGGCGGCCGAGTGCAGCGCCGGCCACGCCACGCCGTCGAGCCCGCCCTCCGGCCCGCCTGACGGCACGGCGACCTGCGCCAGCAGGTGCTGCCGCAGGGCGTCCGCGGACGCCGCCGCCTGGATGTCGTCCATCGCCGGCAACGTCGCCAGGACGGCGAAGCCGTCGCCCTCCACGCGACCCACCTCGCAGCCGGCGGGCAGCGCCGCCCCGATCCGCGCCGCGAGCGCCGCGAGCACCGCGTCGCCGGCGTCCTGCCCGTGGTCGGCGTTGAGCCGCGCCATGTCCCGCACGTCGAGCAGCACCAGCACCACACGGGTCGCACCGCCGCGCACGAGCGCGCAGCGGTGCCGCAGTGCGTACCAGGTGGCGGCGCGCCCCGGCAGGCGGGTCAACGGGTCGTGGGTGGAGCGCTCGGCCAGCTCGGCGACGACGGCGCGCATCACGTCGGCGGTGCTCGCCGCGCCCCAGCCCGACGGCCCGCCCACCAGGACGTCGTCGTACCGTCGGTCCGCGGTGCGGGCCATCGCGAGCGTCGCGACGTCCGCCAGTGCCGTGCCGGGCTCGACGACGAGGGGCGACCAGTCCGCGACGGCCCCGGTGGGGCGGCGCTCCAGGACCGCGCGCCCGTAGCCGAGGCGTCCGGTGAGCGCCGCCGTGAGGCCGGCCCGCGTGACGATGCCCGTGCGGGCGGGTGCGGCGTCGTCCTGCACCGCGACCGAGCCCACCTCCGGACGCCGGAAGATCACCTCGAGCTGCCCGACGGGCAGCGTGGAACCCACCACCAGCACCGGCTGCGCCAGCGCCGCGACCGACGCGACGCGTGCCGTCCGGCGGGGGGCGACGTGGCGGGCCAGGCGGGTGATCTCGTCGTGCACAAGCGGAAGTATGGCCAGGCCGGAGGCCGTCCGAGACGGTCGCGGACGATGTTCGCCGAGCGTTCGTCGGCCGTTCAACGAGCCCCGAAACGTGGGAGCGCGACCATCCTGCGCCCCGGGTCGCCGGTCCCTAGAGTGTCGCGAGGTACGCGATGTCTGTGATGTCTCGGGGGCGACACATGCGAAGGACGAGCACGGCGGTCGGGCGCAGGACGACGAGCGGCCTGCTGGCCGCCGCGCTCGCGCTGGGCGGGCTGGTGGGCCTCGGGGCCCAGACGGCGACGGCACCGCCCGCGTCCGCCGCGGCGGACGGGGACGTCAACCCGTTCTCCTCGTCCGGCGGGTTCACCGTGTACGCGCAGCGCGACGCGATCGTCGGCAACCAGGAGCTCGAGGGCTCGCTGGCCGCCGGGCGGAACCTCACCGACACGACGGTGGCACAGTGGGCCGTGATCCACGTGGCCGCGGGCACCGCCGACTACACGATCCCCACCGTCGACGGCGACCCGACGCGCCTCCTCATCGGCCGGTTCGACCCGGACGAGTCGCGCAACGTCGGGCAGGTCAACATCACGAGCCGCGGCGCGACCACGCCCGAGAACGTCGGCACCCTCAAGACGGTGGACCGCGACCTCGGGCCGTACGACACGTCGGCCCGGGGCGAGGGTTGGGTGCGCGAGTCGGAGCAGGGTTCCAACCCCCCGCTCATCGACGCGACGGCGCAGACCTACCCAGGCGACGCGGAGCCCCCGACGGGCAGCAACACGTCGATCTTCACCGAGCAGACCGGCGACACGCAGGACGTCGTCGCGGGGTACGTGCAGGCGAACCAGGACGCCAGCCTCGACGACACCACCGAGTGCCTGGCGACGATCACCGATCCCGACGGCCAGCACGCCCACCACGTGACCGTCGCGGAGGACGACGGCGACCGCAAGGTGCTCTCGCCGCTCGCGGCCGACCGGCCCAACGTGGTCGCGTACGAGGACGTCGCGGGCGCGAGCCTGCTCCAGTTCTCGGCGGGGAGCCCCACGCCCGGGCGGGCGAACCCGCTGATCATCCGGGTGCCCGCGGGCACCACCGACGTGCACGGCCTCCGCGTCGACCCGCAGGGCCAGTACTCCCCGTACATCCTGTGGGACCTGTCCGCGGTCACGGGTGACGTGACCGTCGCGCACACCGGGGAGCGCATCGACGGGTCGATCTTCGCGCCGAACGCGAACGTCACCGTGGACGCGGCGCCCCTCGACGGCCAGGTCGTCGGGCAGGACGTGACCCTGCTGGGCGGCGAGGTGCACTCGTTCCTGTTCGCCGGCACCGTCCCGTGCGGGGAGCCGCTCGGGACGTTCGAGCTGTCCAAGGAGCTCGACGGCATCGCCGCGGAGGACCTGCCGGAGGGCACGACGTTCCCGGTCGACTGGACCGCCACGTCGCCCGACGGCGAGGCGCTCGGGTCCGGGACGCTCGCACTGTCCGCGGACGGCTCGCCCGTGCGCCCGACGGCAGTGGACGGCACCACGCAGACGTTCCCCGTCGGCACCATGATCACGTTCGAGGAGCAGACGCCGGCCGACGTGCCCGGCTGGGAGTGGGAGGCGCCGACCGTCGCCCCGAACCCCGTGACCATCACCGCCGACGGCGACGGCGTCGTCGCCGCGACGGTGACGAACACGGCCGAGCGCACCGAGGGCACGTTCGAGGTCGCCAAGACCGCGTCGGACGGCACCGAGGACTCGCCGACGGTGCCCGAGGGGACCACCGTCACGGTCCGGTGGGAGGCGGAGTACCCCGGGGGTGGCGTGGGCACGGCCTCCGGCACCATCGAGCTGGTGGCAGGCCCGGACGGCACCTTCGAGCCGCGGGGCCCGGTGGACGACGAGGGAGAGCCGACGACATTCCCGGTGGGCACCGTGATCCGCCTCGTGGAGATCGACGCCGGCGCGGCGCCGGACGGCTACGACTGGGGCGACCCCACGTGGAGCCCCGGTCAGGAGTTCACCATCGAGCGCGGCGGCGAGGCCGTCACCGTCGATCTCGCGAACCTGCTGGTGCCGGAGTCGGGAACGGCGTCGTTCAGCGTCGTCAAGGTGCTCGACCTGGACGCCCCGGTCGACCCGGAACCGCAGTTCTCGATCGAGTACACGTTCGACCCGCCCGGCGGGCCGCGCGAGGGCCGGCAGCGGGAGATCGCCGTCGGCGACCCGGTCACGGTCGACACGCTGCTCGACGGCGAGCCCATCCCCGCCGGCAGCACCGTGTGGGTGCGCGAGCCCGCGCCGACGGCCGACGACGGCATCACGTGGGAGGACCCGGTGCTCACGGCGAACGGGGAGCCGCTCACCGACCCGGACGAGGACGGCTTCTACCCGATCGAGCTGACGGGTGACGAGACCGTCGCGCTCGAGGTGTCCAACGTCGGGCAGGTGGCGACCGGCACGTTCGAGCTGGCGAAGACGCTCGACGGCCCGCACGCCGAGGACGTGCCCGAGGGCACGGAGTTCACGGTGGGGTGGACGGCGACCTACGTCGACGGCACCACCACCAGCGGCTCCACCACCGTCGCCCCGGACGGCGAGCCCGTCGCCCCGACGGACGCCGACGGCGAGCCGCTCGACTTCCCCGCCGGCACCACCGTCACGTTCGACGAGGCGGACCTGCCCGACCTGCCCGGCTGGGACTGGGGCGAGCCCACGATCACACCGAGCGAGATCACGGTGGGCGACGGCGAGACCGCCGAGGTCGCCGTCACCAACTCCGCCACGGTGGAGCACGGCACGTTCGAGGTCTCGAAGGCCCTCGAGGGCGCCGAACCGGGCGACGTGAGCGGCGACGGGTTCGCCGTCCCGTGGACGGCCACGCTGCCCGACGGCAGCACCGACGAGGGCGTGCTCACCGTGCCGGCCGACGGGTCCGCCGTCGGCCCGGACCGCGAGTTCCCGGTGGGGACGACGCTGCACGTCACCGAGGACCCGCCCTCCGACGCGATGCTGCCCGACGGCTGGGCCTGGGCCGTCCCGACCTGGTCCCCGGGCAGCAGCCTCACGATCGACGAGGGCGCGGGCACCACGGCGTTCACCGTGACGAACACCGCCGTCCCCACCACCACGCTGCGGGTGGAGAAGCTGGTCGAGGGCGCCGACCTGCCCGACGGCACGGCCTTCCCGGTCGAGTACCGCGTGGACGACGGCCCGGTCCAGGAGGGCGACCTCGTGCTCGGCGACCCGTTCGTGGCGGACGACGTCCCGCTGGGCACCACCGTCGAGATCCGCGAGGCCGACCCGCCCGCCGTCGACGGCAGCAGTTGGGCCCCGCCGCGCTGGGCGATCGACGGCCAGGAGCTCGAGCCCGACGCGGACGGCTGGGTGGTGATCCACACGGACGACGAGGAGCTCAACGCCGTCACGCTCACGAACACGGCCCGCCCGACCACGCCGGAGCAGCCGGAGACTCCCGGCGGCCAGCTCCCGGAGACAGGGTTCGGTGGCGGCACCCTGCCGCTGCTGGCCCTCGGGCTGCTGCTCCTCGGCATCGCCGCCCGGCTCGTGGCGCGGACGCTCCGCGCCTGACCCGGCTCGGGGACGGGTCGGCCGAGGCGCTACCCTGCGCGGATGGCCGACCCGACTCCTGGGGCGCGTGAGCTCCCGGTGTGGCAGCTCACGGAAGACCCGCAGGCCTTCCTCGACGACGCCGGCGGCATGCTCGCCGCCGACCCGGTGCGGGCGACGATCGTGGCGAACACCGCCCGCCGGCTCGCGACGCATGCCGCGACCGGCGATCCCCGGCCGGGCCACCCGTGCTGGTTCGCCGTCGCGCACGATGCCGACGGCGCCGTCGTCGGCGTCGCGATGCGGACCGCGCCCGTTCCGCCGTACCAGGCGCACGTCCTGGTGGCCGACCGGCCCACCGCCCAGGCCCTGGCCGACCTCCTCGTGGATCGCGGCGAGGTGGTCACGGCGACGAACGGCGCCCAGGAGCCGGCGCGCGCGTTCCTCGACCGGGTCGCCGCGCGCACAGGTGGTCATGTCGCCGTCGCGCGGCCGACGCGGCTGTTCGAGCTGGGCACGCTCGCCCCGCCGCCGTCCCCGCCCGCCGGTGCGCCTCGGCCGGTGCGGCCCGACGAGCTCGACCTGGCCTGCCGCTGGTTCGCGGACTTCGTGACCGACGCCGACCGTCAGGCGGGCCGGACCGGGCCGCCCCGGATCCCACCGCCGCCCCGGGACGCCGTCGAGCGACGGGTCCGGGCGGGGAAGCTCTGGTGGTGGGAGGTGTGCGGCGCGCCGGTGTCGCTGGTCGGCCACGTCGGCCCCGCGCTCGACGTCGCTCGGCTGGGACCGGTCTTCACGCCGGCCGAGCACCGCGGGCGGGGGTACGCGGGGGCGCTGGTCGCGCACGCGTCGGCCCGGCTGCGGGACGCGGGGAACCGGGTCTGCCTGTTCACCGACCTGGAGAACCCGGTGTCCAACGCGCTGTACGAACGGCTCGGCTACTCCAAGGTGGTCGACATGGCCGAGCTGCGGATCGCCCCGTGACCCCCGGCCCGGCGGATCCCGGCACCGCCGGTGCGCCCGACATCGCGGCGCTCCGGCGCGGCGCCCACGAGCGCGCCGTCGCCCGCCCGCGGCGGCGGTTCGCGGGTGTGGTGACGAACTCGGCGACGGTGCACGACTGCCCCGCGCTGCGCCGCTACACGCCCGATCGCCGCCACCCCGGCGCCGCGGCCGTGTTCCTGCACGGCGGGTACGGGCTGTTCGGCGACCTCGAGCTGCAGGACGGCTGGTGCCGGCAGGCCGCCGAGGCGCTCGGCGTCGTCGTGCTCGCCGTCGACTACCGGCTCGCGCCGGAGGCGAGGCTCGACGACGCCGTCGTGGACGCGCTGGCCGCGCTCGCCCTGCTCGCCGGCGAGGGCTTCGACCGTCTGTACCTCGACGGCGACTCCGCGGGCGGCGCCGTCGCCGTCCTCGCCGCCGCGCGCACCGCGGACCCCCTGGCCGGCCTGCTGCTCACCAACCCCAACCTCGACCTGTCGCTCGAGACCTACGACGACGACCTGCCGGGCGGCCCGGGCCGCGAGCTGTCCACGTACGCGATGCGCGCGTGGACCGGCGTCGAGCCCACCGACGCGCCGCGCCTGCAGCGCTCCGCGCGCGGGCTGCCGCCCACGCTGGTGGCCGTGGGAGAGCTGGACTCGCTGCGCCCCGAGGCGCGGGAGCTCGCCGACGCCTGCCGCCGAGACGGCGTGCCCTGCCGGCTGGTCGAGCTGCCCGGCGCCGAGCACGGGTTCGTCGGCACCGAGCGCGCCGGCACGGTGCTCACCGAGGCCGCGGCGTTCTTCGGCCTCGGCTGAGCACCGCCCGCCGGCTCAGGCCTCGTCCGTCTCCGCGACGCCGACCGCGACGGCGAGGTCCTGCCACGACATGCCGGAGCCCTTGAAGACGTTCGGCCGGTCCGTGGCCCGGGCGTGGCCGCGCACGACGTCGGCGAGCGGCACGAGGTCGTCGACACGCAGGGCGCCCTCGTGGACGGCGAGGACGACGTCGCCGCACTCGCGCATCGCGGTCGCACGGTCCTCGACGACCACGAGCGCCCGCCCCATGAGCCCGGCGTCGAGCTCGCGACGGTCGGGTTCGTGCGAGCCGATGGCCACGACGCACGCGCCGTCGCGCACCAGGGCGCCGTCGAAGAGCGGCTCGCCCGCCGACGTCGCGCACACCACGAGGTCGGCGTCGGCGACGTCGGCCGTGCTCCCCGCGCGGGCCGGCAGGCCGCGCGCGACCACCGCCTCGACGGCCGCCGCCAGCCGCCCCGGGTCGCGGCCGACGAGCGCGACGTCGTCGAGGTCGCGGACCGCCGCCATCGCCACCGCGTGCTCCACGGCCTGCGGCCCGGTGCCGACGACGACCAGGCGTCGCGCGTCCGCCGCGGCGAGGTGGTCCGCCGCGACCGCCGAGGTCGCGGGCGTCCGCAGCTCGGTGAGCGCCGACCCGTCGATCTGCAGCCGCGGGGTGAGCGTGGCGGCGTCGAGCAGCAGGTAGGTCGCCTGGATGCGGGGCAGGCCGCGCGCCGGGTTGTCCGGCGCCACGGACGCGATCTTCACCCCGGCCCAGTCGCCGAGCACCGACGGCATGAGCAGCAGGTGACCCCCGCCGGCGGACACCGACGACCGTGCCGGGTCGTCGGCCGGGTCGAACCCGTCGGCCAGCGCGCGCTCGACCAGCCGGCGGGCGTCGTCGGGCGCGACCCGGCGGCGCACCTCTGCGGCGTCGACGAACGGCAGGCCGGTCACGCGGCCACCTCCTCGCGCGCCTCGCGCTCCGCGATTCGCGCCCGCTCGAGGCGCACCACCCGGCCCGAGAGGGAGACCGCGACGAGCGCGACGACCGCGAGGCCCACCATGTAGACGGCGATCGGCCACCAGGCACCGTCGAACCGCGAGAGCAGCCAGGTCGCCAGGAGGGGAGCGGTGCCGCCGGCCAGTGCGGCGCCGATCTGGTAGCCGAGCGTGACGCCGGTGTACCGGACGCGGGTGGTGAAGGTCTCGGACATGAGCGTGCCGAGGGTCGCCGTGACGGGCGGCCACACGATGCCCAGGCCGAGGACGACAGCGGCGTAGACGGCCCAGTCGACGCGCAGGTCGAGCAGCAGGAAGAACGGCGCCGCGAAGAGGGCGATGAGCACGGTGCCGCCGAGGAAGACCGCGGGACGGCCCAGCCGGTCGGAGAGTCGGCCCATCGCGAGGATCGCGAGGGTGCTGACGAGCGCCGCGGCGCTCACGGCGTTGAGCACCACGGACTGCTGCATGCCGAGTGTCCCGGTCGCGTAGCTCACGACGAACGTGGCGAAGATGTAGAACGGGCCGGTCTCGACGACCTTGGCCCCGACGGCGACGAGCACCGAGCGCCAGTGGTCGCGCAGCGTGTCCTTGATCGGGAGCTTGGCCACGTCGCCGCTCTCCTTGGCCTCACGGAAGGCGGGGGTCTCGGCGAGGCCCTTGCGGATCCACAGGCCCACGAACACCAGCACCACCGAGGCGATGAACGGCAGGCGCCAGCCCCAGGACTCGAACGCCCCGGTGGGCAGCGAGCTGACGAGCGCGAACGCGATCGTCGACAGCAGCATGCCGATCGTGACGCCGGTCTGCGGCACGGAGCCGAAGAAGCCGCGGCGGTTCTTCGGCGCGTACTCGTAGGCGAGCAGCAGCGCGCCGCCCCACTCGCCGCCGATGGCGAGGCCCTGGACGATGCGGCAGAGGATGAGCAGCACCGGGGCGAGGACGCCGACCTGCGCGTACGTGGGCAGCAGGCCGATCGCGATCGTCGCGCCGCCCATGAGGGAGAGCGTGATGACCAGCGTCTTCTTGCGCCCGATCTTGTCGCCGATGTGGGAGAAGACGATCCCGCCGAACGGGCGGATGAAGAACGTCAGCGAGAGCGACAGGTACGACAGCATCAGCGAGATCGCCGGGTCGTCCGTCGGGAAGAACTGCTTGTCGAAGATGAGCGCCGCCGCGGTGGCGTAGAGGAAGAAGTCGAACCACTCGATCGCGCTGCCGGAGAGGCTGCCGACCAGCACCCGGAGGTTGGTGGCCGGCTTCCCGACCGTGGACTGCTGCGAAGTCACGCGCCTGCTCCCGTCCGGCCCGCCACGTCGGAGGCCTCGATTGGCGTGCAACGTACAATTGCACCCGGCGCCAGCGCAAGGGACATCCGCGTCGTGAGCAGGGCGGACCCGCGTCAGCCGGCGTCGGCGGCGCCGTCGGCAGAGCCCGCCGTCGACCGTGACGCGGCGCCGGTGCCCTGCCCCGACCAGACGTCGCGCACATGCTGCAGGTGACGCCGCATCCACGCTTCCGCGCCCGCCGCGTCGCCGGCCTCGAGCAGGTCGAGCAGCTCGTGGTGCTCCCGGATCGTGGCCACGAGCCGGCCCTCCTCGTGCAGGCCCTGCAGCCCGAGCAGCCGCGACATGCCGCGCAGCCGGCGCACCTCCTCGACCAGCCGCTCGTTCCCCGCGAGCGCGAGCACCTCGGTGTGGAACGCCGTGTCCGCCGCGACGAACTCCTGCAGCTCGCCGGCGGCCGCCGTCGCGTCGATGCGGTCCGCGAGGGGGCGCAGGGCCCGCACCTGGGCGGCGGTCGCCAGGGTCGCGACGCGCGCCACCGTCGGCGCCTCGATGAGCTCGCGGATCTGCAGGATCTCCTCGAGCGCGACGTCGCCCAGCTCGACGACGCGGTAGCCGCGGTGCCGCAGCGTCTCGACCAGCCCTTCGCGGGTGAGCTCCATCATCGCCTCGCGCACCGGGGTGGCCGAGACACCGAGCCGCTGGGCGAGGGCCGGGGCCGAGTAGATGGCCCCGGGCTCGAGCTCGCCGGCCACCATCGCCTCGCGGAGCGTCACCAGGACGCGGGCGCGGATGCTCTCGGGGACGTCCATCGACCCCAGGATCGACGGCCTGCCGCGGCCGCCCGCACCGGCGCTCATCTGCTGTCTCCTGGCCTCGACGTCACGGACGTGGCCAGGATGCCACGGGTCCGCCGCGGGTGTGCGCAGAGCGGACGCCCGCGGCACGGGCCGGCCGGCCCGTCGGAGGGGTCGCGGGGGCCCGCCCGGGGCGGGGGGGCCTGTAGCTATGAGAAAAGAGCCGCGCCCGCAAACCCTCACAGGGAGGGCGGGCGGGGGTAGGAGGGTTGGC
>NZ_JBHXAW010000015.1:0-29859 GCF_042726645.1 Isoptericola sp. NPDC060257 | reverse complement strand
GCGCCAGGGCGCCCTCCACTTCGGGTGTGACTACCGTGCGCGCGATTCCCCGACCTGCCTCCTGTCGTCTCACCGTGGTGGCAGGCTGAGGTCGTGGCTGACTCTCGCGTGATCGTGGACGACGGCGACGCCGGGCTGGTGCTGACCGTGCTGCCCGGCGTCGGGTACACGGCGGAGGGGCCGGTGCTGGCGCGACCGGCCGAGGCGCTGCGTGCCGCCGGCTGGACGGTGCGGACCGTCGTGTGGGACGGGCGGCCGGACTTCGACGTCGCGCGGCGGGTGTACGCGGAGGTGCTGCGGGACGGTGTGGCTGCGGCGCCCGCGGCGACGCAGCTGGTGCTGGCGAAGTCGCTCGGCACGCTGGCGCTGCCCGTCGCCGTCGAGCTGGGGCTGCCCGGGGCGTGGCTGACGCCCCTGCTCACCGCCGACCGGGCGCCGGAGGTGCGCGACGCCGCCGCCGGGCTGGGGACGTCGGGCGTGCCGGCGCTGCTGGTGGGCGGCACCGCCGACGGGCTGTGGGACGGCGGGCTGGCCGCGGCGTCCGGCGCGCGCGTGCTCGAGGTGGACGGCGGCGACCACTCGCTCGAGGTGGACGACGACCCGGAGCGCACCGCCCGGGCGCTCGACGACGTGACGGCCGCCGTGGGCGACCTCGCGCGAGTCGCCCGCGGCCTCTGACCGCCGCGGCAGTTCGGTTTCACTGCGGCAGTTCGAGCTGCCGCCGTGAACCTGAACTGCCGCGCTGGGTGCGGCCGGCGTCGTGACCAAGTCGTGACTCAACCTGCGGACCCGCCCGGTCGTGTACAACACATGACCGTGACGATGACGGCCCGGGCCGAGGCCGACCCGCCCGACGACGTGGGGTTCCGGCTGCTGCGCACCGGCGCGACGTCCGAGGAGGAGTTCACCTCCTTCATGCGCGACGCCGCGCCCGCGTTGGCGCGGACCGCGTGGCTGCTGTGCGGCGACGCGCACCTCGCCGACGAGCTGGTGCAGCAGGCGCTGACGCGGACGTACCTCAAGTGGTCGACGGCGCGGGAGGGCGATCCGCTCGCCTACGCCCGGCGGGTCCTCGCGAACCTCCGCATCGACCTGTGGCGCAAGCGCCGGCGCGAGGTGGTCACCGCCCCCGCCGAGCTGCCGGAGGGCGCCGCGCGTCGGTCCGACGCCGACCACCACGCCGACCGCGACCGGCTCGTCCGCGCCCTGGCGACGCTCAGCACGCGGCAGCGGCGGATCGTCGTGCTGCGGCACCTGATCGGCCTCACCGAGCGCGAGGTGGCGGCCGACCTCGGCGTCTCCGTCGGCACGGTGAAGTCCACCGCGTCGCGCGGGCTGGCTCAGCTCCGGTCCATCCTCGAGGCCGCCGACGGAATTGCACGGACCGAGCGGGGAGGCGCCCGATGACCCCCGACGACGAGCAGTTCGCGCGCGAGCTGCGCGCCCACGTGGACGACGTGGCACCGCGGATCGACGTCCGCACCGACGGCGTCGTCCCGGCGGCCCGACGACGGCGCGCGCGCCGGGCCCTCGTGAGCGGCGTCGCGTCCGTCGCCGTCGTGGCAGTGGCCGCCGCCTGGTGGGTGGAGGCCAACCCGTGGTTCGCGGCCGAGGTCTCACCTGCCGGCCCCGACGTGCCGGTCGTCGTGCGCGAGACACCGGAACGTCCGGAGCCCAGCACGGAGCCCGGTGCCGAGCTGGGGGGATGGCCGGACGACCCGTACTGGCTCGTGACCTCCGAGACGGCCGGGGCGGGTGACCCTGACTCCGTGGAGACCCGGCAGACCTGGTACGGGCACACCGACCCGGGCCTGTGGGTGACCGACGGCGACCTCGAGCGGCCGGACGCGTTCGGCCAGGCGATCTGGGGGGTGCTGCTCATCGACGGGGAGTGGGTGCAGATCCACTGGGACGAGCTGTACTCCCTGCCCACCGACGCCGAGGACCTGGACGAGCTGCTGCGCGGCAGCGTCGAGGACGACCGCGGCGTGGGCACCCCGGACGACAAGATCTTCGAGATGGCGAAGGACCTGCTCACCGCCAGCCCCGCACCCCCGGAGGTGCGGGATGCCCTCTGGGCCGTGATGTCCGGATTGCCGGGCACCAGCGTCGAGGTGGAGAAGGAGGACTCGCGCGGACGGACGGGGGAGAGGCTCGAGCACGAGGCGACGGAAGGGGGGACAGTCCGGCTCGCGTACGACACCGACGAGCACCGCCTCCTCGAGGTCGAGGATCTCGGCATCGACGGCCAGGCGCTGTGGCGCAGCACCTACCTCGAGGAGGGGCCCGCCGACGACACCCCCGTCGAACCGACCCTGGAGATGGCCGGCTGCGCCCGGTGGGAGAACTGCTGAGGGCGGCCACCGGCCCGCTCACCGCGGCAGTTCGGCCTCACCGCGGCAGTTCGAACTGCCGCCGCGAACGCGAACTGCCGCCGTGAGCGCGCGCCGGCGGTGCCGGCAGCAGCGGGTTGATCCGCGCCGCGCGTCGGACGTCGGCCGGGAACCGCGCGAGCAGGCGTCGCGCGACGCCGTCGGGGTCACGGGCGTCCCGGGCGACGAATCGCAGCGGCCGCACGCCGAGCCGCTCGGTGATGGCGTCCTCGCGCACCTTCTCGTCGAACAGCGCCTGCTCGGCGTCGTAGCCCGGGCCGAAGGCGCCGTCGCGGTACTTGATCCGGCCGTCGAACTCGGCGAGCACGCCGTGCTCGAGCCAGGCGACGTCGACGAAGAAGCGGCCGGCGCGCGTGTCCACCCTGAGCTGCGTCCCGGGTCGCGGGAGGCCGGCCCGTACCGCCACGTACCGCAGCCAGGTCTCCCACGGCGGGTCGACCTGCCCCTCCGCCAGGTCGAGCAGCAGGCGCGCCCTACGGACCCCGCGGCGTCGCCCGACGAGCAGCCGTACCGCCTCCGCGCGGTCGAGGCCACGACCGAGCGCCCAGTCGGCGACGACGAGGCCGCCGAGCGGGTGCATCGTCGTGACGCAGTCGACGACGGTGCGCGTCAGGTCGGTGATCGGCAGTCCCTCGCGCTGCACCCAGCGCTCCGGCAACCCGCGCCGTCGGACGATGTCGTGGGCCGATCGTGAGCTGGCGCCCGAGCGCTGCAGCACGTGCGTCGTCGACGGCGTCTCCCACAGCGGCACGCCCCAGACCAGGGCCGCGGACTCGTGGCTGAACACGTGGTCGGCGTCGAGCTGCTGGTGGACGGCGGCCAGGTGGTCGCGGGCGTGGGCATGCGGGTCGTGCGTACCGGCCCGTGGCGCGCGGTAGGCGCCCCGGCGCACGCGCTCGATCTCTCGCGCGGCGGTCGCGCGCCGCAGCTCTGCGGGGTCGTGGTGACTTGCGATCAGGAGGGCGCGTTCGTCGTCGCTCATGCCCGGGATGGTGCTCGGTGCGCACTCGTCGCGGCACCGTCCGACGTGCGGCTGTGGAGGGAACCCGGCCTGGGGGCAGCGTCGTCGCGGCAGTTTCGCCCCACCGCGGCAGTTCGAACTGCCGCCGCGAGCCCGGACTGCCGCCGTGAGGACGCGGGCGGTGAGCCGGGCCCGCTCGCGCGACCGGGCCGACGTCGGGCGCGACACGCGGTCGATCGTTACCCATCCTTAACAGTGATTTTCACCACGGGAGGCCATGATGGCGATATGTTCCACGGCAACGCCGTCGCGGGCCCGTGCGCGCGGCCGGCGGCGACGTGCACGACGACGTGAGCACGGCATGGCGACGGCGCCTTGAGCGACCAGGACGTGGGGAGAAGCCGGTGACGATGGGGCGAAGGGCTGCAGTGGCGGCCACGGCGACAGCGGTGGCGCTGGTGCTGGCGAGCTGTTCGGGCGGCGGCGGGGACGACGACGGCACGGACGGCGGCGGGGGAGGCGGTGGCAGCGACCCGGACGCGACGCTGCACCTGTCGCTCTCGCAGGACGTCGAGACGCTGCTGCCGATGGACTCGAACGTCGGGGACAACATCTCCGTGCTCGACGTCGTCTACGACGGGCTGGTCCGGTACGACCCGAAGACGACCGAGCCGTACAACTACGTGGCCGAGAGCGTCGAGACCGAGGACAACACGGTCTGGACGATCAAGATCAAGCCGGACCTGACGTTCCAGAACGGCGAGCCGGTGGACGCCGACGCGTTCGCCCGGGCCTGGAACTACGCCGCGTACGGCCCGAATGCCATGGCGAACAACTACTTCTTCGAGCGCATCGCCGGCTACGACGAGATGCAGGGCGAGACCGACGACGACGGCAACGTCACCAAGGAGCCCGAGGCCGAGACGCTGTCGGGCCTGAAGGTCGTCGACCCGCAGACGCTCGAGGTCACCCTCACCGGGCCGTTCGCGGGCTTCTCCACGATGCTCGGCTACACCGGCTTCTTCCCGATCGCGCAGGAGTGCCTCGACGACATCGAGGCGTGCGCCGTGCAGCCGATCGGCAACGGCCCGTTCCAGGTCGAGAAGTGGGACCAGGGCGTGAACCTCACCGCCCAGCGGTGGGAGGACTACACGCTCGAGGAGACGCCGGAGTACGGCGCCATCGAGTGGACCGAGTACACGGGCGAGGACAACTGGCCGGACTTCCAGGCCGGCAACCTCGACTTCGCGGTGCCGCCGCCGGCCGAGCAGCAGGCCGCCGCCAACGACCCCGACCTGCAGGAGAGGTACGTCGAAGGCCCGGGCGCCGCGCTGACCTACCTGGCCTTCCCGCTGTACAAGGACGGCCCGTGGACGGACGTCGAGTTCCGCAAGGCGATCTCGCTCGCCGTCGACCGGCAGGGCATCATCGACGCCCTCCTGCCCGGACAGCGGGTCCCCGCGGACTCCTGGGTGGTGCCCGACGTCGTGCCGGGCGGCACCGGCGGCACCTGCGAGTGGTGCACCTTCGACCCGGAGGCCGCCAAGGCGGCGCTGGAGAAGGCCGGCGGCTGGCCCGACGGCGAGAAGCTGACCATCCACCTCGGCCAGGACGCCACCGAGCAGGAGCTGTTCAAGGCGGTCGGCGACTCCATCCAGGAGACGCTCGGCATCCCGTACGAGCTCGACGCGACGCCGGACTACTTCGCCCGGCGCGCGGCCCGCGACTTCTCCGGCCCGTTCCGCGCCAACTGGTTCCCGGACTACCCGCTCAACGAGAACTACCTCGCCCCGGTGTACGCCAGCGGCGACGAGAAGAACGGCAACGTGGAGTTCGGCTACTACAGCGCGGACTTCGAGGCGGCCGTCAAGGCAGGCGACGAGGCCGCGACCCTCGAGGAGGCGGTCACGCAGTACCAGGAGGCGGAGAAGATCCTGGCGACCGACTTCCCGACCGTCCCGCTGTTCGTGGCCCAGAACACCGACTACTACAGCGAGAACGTGTCGAACGTCGTGCTCGACCCGTTCAGCGGTGAGCCGAAGCTGCGCCTCCTCGAGGTCACGAACGGCTAGTCAGTTCGCTGGTTGAGCTTGTCGAGACCGCTGTCGCACGGGTCGCGACAAGCTCAACCGGCGTCCCTCCCCGCACCACCAGAAAGTTCCGTGAATGGGCCGCTACATCCTGCGCCGCTCCCTCCTGGGGGTGGCCACCCTGCTGCTCGTGATGTTCGTGCTGCACCTGCTCACGACGTTCGCGATCCAGCTCAACGGCAACCCCGCCCTGGCATTCTTCGGCGACAAGGTGCCCACGAAGTCGCAGCTCGCCGCCGTGGAGACACGCTTCGGCCTGGACGACCCCTGCTACGACCAGACCGGCAACCCGTGCCTGGGCCCGTTCGTGGAGCGCCTCGGGCAGTACGCGCAGGGTGACTTCGGCACCAACCTGCGGGGACGCGAGGTCACGGACATCGTCGCGACCGCCGCCCCGAACACCCTGAAGCTGTTCCTCGTCGTGACGATCGTGTGGTTCGTGCTCGGCATGGGCCTCGGCACCGCGGCGGCCCGCCGGCGCGACCGGTCCGCCGACCACGGCATCCGGCTGACGTCGGTGCTCATCGACGCGTTCCCGATCTTCGTGCTGCTGCTCGTGTACCGGTACGTGTTCGCCGTGCCGCTGAACGGCTGGGCCGAGGACACGTTCGGGGCAGGCAGCCTGCCCGCCCTGTGGTTCAGACCGTCGTTCGACGACGACCACCCGTGGGCGACGCTCCTCGTGCCCGGCATCCTGCTGGGCCTCGCCGGGTCGGCGGCGTTCATCCGCCTCGTCCGCGCGAGCCAGCTGGAGTCGTACGCGGGGGACCACGTGCGCACCGCGCGCTCGCGGGGCCTGAACGAGCGGCACGTCGTGACGCACCACGTGATCCGCAACTCCGCGGTGCCCGTGGTGACCGCGGTCGGCCTGACCTTCACCGAGGCGCTCGCGGGCGCCGTCGTCACCGAGGGGATGATGAACATCTACGGCATGGGCGGGGTGCTCTGGGAGGCGGTCCGCGCCGCGGACGTCGCGCTCATCCTCGGCATCGTGACGATCCTCGCCGCCGTGACGGTGGTGGTGATGCTGGTCGTCGACATCGCCTACGCCGCCCTCGACCCGAGGATCCGCTATGCCTGAACGCACCGCTCCCGGTCCCACGGCGGCCACCGCCACCCCGGACGCGCCGGCGGTCGACGCGTCGACGTCGCTCGGCGGCGACGCCTGGCGCCGGCTGCGCCGCCGGCCCGACGTGATCGCGGCGGCCGTCGTCGTGGTCTTCTTCGCCGTGATGGCGGCCTTCCCGCGGCTGTTCACCAGCACGAACCCGCAGAGCTGCGTCATCGGGGACTCGAAGATCCGGCCGCAGGGCCTGGGGGGCGAGCACCCGCTCGGCACGGACGTGCACGGGTGCGACCTGCTCGCCCAGCTCGTGCACGGCGCCCGCCCGTCGCTGACGCTGGCGTTCGTGGTGGTGGGCGCGTCCCTGCTCATCGGGGTCACGCTGGGCCTGCTGGCCGGGTACTACCTCGGGTGGGTGGACTCGGTGGTGTCCCGCACCATCGAGGTGTTCCTCGTCATCCCGCTGCTGCTCGCCGCGCTGCTGCTCCTCACGCTGTTCCGCAAGGTGAGCGTGGGCGGCGGCACGTTCGACGTCATCCTGCTGCCGGCGGTGGTGCTCACCATGTTCGGCTGGATGGCGTACGCGCGGTACGTCCGCGCGGCCACGCTCGAGGCCAAGAACCTCGACTACGTGACGGCTGCCCGCGCGCTCGGCGCGTCCGACCTGCGGGTGATGGTGCGGCACGTGCTGCCCAACGCGATCGGTCCGGTCACGGCGCTCGTGCCGACCGCGATCGCCGGCGTGATCAGCACGGAGGCGGTGCTGGCGTTCCTCGGCATCGGCGTCCGGCCGCCCGCGATCAGCTGGGGCATCATGATCACGAACGGTGCGGACTGGGTGACCGGCGGGTACGCGTACCTGCTCCTGTACCCGCTCGGGTGCCTGGTCCTCACGGTCCTGGCGCTCGTCGCCCTCGGCGACGCCCTGCGCGACGCCCTCGACCCGAGGCTCCGGTGATCCCCGTGACCGAGACCCTGATCCCCCCGGCCGACGCCGAACGCTCCGCCGGCGACGTCCTGCTCGAGGTGGAGGACCTGGCGGTCGAGTTCCGGTCGGACGACGGCGCGGTGCGCGCCGTCGACGGCCTGAGCTACCGCGTGGAGGCGGGCCGCACCCTGGCCCTGGTCGGCGAGTCCGGCTGCGGCAAGTCGGTGAGCTCGCTGGCCGTGATGGGGCTGCTGCCCCCGACGGCGCGCATCGTGCGGGGCACCGCGCGCTACCGCGGCACCGACCTGCTCGCGCTGTCGCCGACCCGGCACCGCGCACACTGCGGCACGCACGTCGCGATGGTCTTCCAGGACGCGCTCGCCGCGCTCAACCCGGTGCACACCGTGGGCTACCAGCTCACCGAGTCCCTGCGCTCGCGCACCGGGGCGTCGCGGCGCGAGGCGCGACGGCGCGCCGTCGAGCTGCTCGACCTGGTGAAGGTGCCGAACGCGGCGCAGCGGGTGGACGAGTACCCGCACCAGTTCTCCGGCGGCATGCGGCAGCGCGTGATGATCGCGTCCGCCCTGGCCCTCGACCCGGACGTGCTCATCGCCGACGAGCCGACGACGGCGCTCGACGTCACCGTGCAGGCCCAGGTGCTGCGGCTGCTCGCCGAGATCCAGGCGGAGCGGCAGATGGGGCTCGTGCTGATCACCCACGACCTCGGGGTCGTCGCGGGCGTCGCCGACGACGTCACCGTGATGTACGCCGGCCGCGCCGTGGAGCACGCGCCCGTGCGCGACCTGTACGCCGCGCCCGCGCACCCCTACGCCAGGGCCCTCCTGCGCTCGGTGCCGCGGCTCGACTCCGGCGCAGAGGTGGCCGGCGGCCGGCTGCCCGTCGTGCCCGGCCGGCCCCCGGCGCCCGGCCGCGTCCCGTCGGGCTGCGCGTTCCACCCGCGCTGCGACATGGCCCAGGACCTGTGCCGCACCGTCGAGCCGCCGCTCGACCACGTCGCCCCGGGCCGGTCGTCGGCCTGCCACTTCGCCGCCGAGCTCCTGGGAGGCGTCCGTGCCTGAGACCGCTACCGGCCCCGCCGTCGCACCCACGGCGTCCGACGACGTCGTCCTCGAGGTGCGCGACCTGGCCAAGTCCTACCCGGTGCGCCGGGGCGTCGTCGTCAAGCGCACCGTGGGGCAGGTGCAGGCCGTGGACGGCGTCTCGCTGGCGCTGCGCCGCGGGCGCACGCTCGGCCTCGTGGGGGAGTCCGGGTCCGGCAAGTCCACGCTCGCGCGCGTACTGGTCGGGATCGAGAAGCCGACGCGCGGGCAGGTGCTCGTCGACGGCGAGGACGTGTCCACGATGTCGCGTGGCGCCCGCCGCGAGCTGCGCCGGAACGTGCAGATGGTGTTCCAGGACCCCTACACGTCGCTCAACCCGCGCATGTCGGTGGGGGAGATCGTCGCGGAGCCGTTCCGCATCCACCGCGACGCCGTCCCCGCCGGGGGCCGGCGGCGGGCCGTGGCCGAGCTGCTCGAGCTGGTCGGCCTCGACCCCGACCACGCGCACCGCTACCCCCACCAGTTCTCCGGCGGGCAGCGGCAGCGCGTCGGGATCGCCCGGGCGCTCGCGGTCAAGCCGCGCGTGCTCGTGTGCGACGAGCCCGTCTCCGCCCTCGACGTGTCCGTGCAGGGCCAGGTCATCAACCTGCTGGAGGACCTGCAGGACGAGCTGGGCCTGGCGTACCTCTTCATCGCGCACGACCTCGCCGTGGTCCAGCACATCGCCGACGAGGTCGCGGTCATGTACCTGGGCCGCGTCGTCGAGGAGGGCGACCGCCCCGCGGTGTACGACGACGCGCACCACCCGTACACCAAGGCGCTGCTGTCCGCCGTGCCGGTGCCCGACCCCACCGCCCGCCGCGACGACGAGCTGATGCTCGAGGGCGACCCGCCGTCGCCCGCCGACCCGCCGTCCGGCTGCCGCTTCCACACCCGCTGCTGGCTCGCCCACCGGCTTGCGGCGGAGGAAGGGCTCGGGGGTGACGGCGCCGTGCCCGCGCGGTGCCGCACCGAGGACCCGGTGCTCGTCCCGATCGGCCGGCCCGACGGCGGTCGTGGGGGCGCGGCGACCGTGCCGCACGCCGCCGCGTGCCACTTCGCCCGGGAGGCCGCCGCGTTCGGCGGGCACCCGACGGCGGGCTCCGCCGCGGCGACGGACGACCCGGCCGCGGTCGTCGAGCACGACGTCGAGCACGACGCCGCACCGGACGCCGACGACCACCAGAGGGGGGACGACGACGGCCCCGTGCCCGAGACCGTCCCCGACCGCCCCGTCCTCGAGAGCAGGGAACGCTGACCGTGACCGACCGACCGACCGTCGTCCTCGTCCAGAACTCCCCGCACAGCGGCCCGGGCCGCCTGCCCGACTGGCTGGAGGCGGACGGCGCGGCCGCCGTCGTCGTGCAGGGCGCGGACCTCGTGGAGCAGGTCCCGTCGCTCGCCGCCGCCGGGGCCGCTGCGCCCGACGGCGTGGCCGGCCTCGTGCTGCTGGGCGGCGGCCTGCTGCCCGACGAGGACGAGCGGGCGCCCTGGCTGCCGCACGAGCGCGCGCTCGTCGCGGAGGCGCTCGACGCCGGCGTCCCGGTGCTGGGCATCTGCCTGGGCGGTCAGGTGCTCGCGCACGTCACGGGCGGCACCGTGACGGGCCGTTCGGGCGAGACGGAGAAGGGGCTCTGTCCCGTGCGGCTGCTCGACGACGCGGCCGACGACGCCCTGCTCGGCCCGCTCGGGGAGCTCGCCGAGGGCGGCGAGGTCCGCATGGTCGAGAGCCACGTCGACTCGATCACGGGGCTGCCGCCGCAGGCCGTGCACCTCGCGACGAGCGACGCGTGCGGCGTCCAGGCCTTCCGCGTGGGTGACGTCGCGTGGGGGCTGCAGTTCCACCCGGAGGCCGCGCCCGAACGCATCGGCACCTGGGACGCGGACGAGCTCGCCGAGCTCGGCTTCGACCGCGACGCGCTGCTCGCCGCCGCGCTCGAGCGCGCGCCCGAGAACGAGAAGCAGGCCCGCGCGCTCGCGGCCGCGTTCGCCGCCGTCGTCCACCGCTGTGGGTGGAAGACACGCCCTCGACACGCGGAGGAACGGGGCCACGATCCCGCCCACGACGTCTCGGGGGTGCGCTGATGGTGAGCACGGGCACGCACTCGGACGGCGTCCCGGTCGTCGCGTACCAGGTGCGGCGGGCGGGCGGCGAGGTGCTCGCCGAGCGCGACGCGGACGCGCCGTTCTACGCCGCGTCGACCGTCAAGCTGGCCGTGCTGGTCGCGGCCGCCCGCGCGCTGGACGCCGGGGAGCTCACGCTCGACGAGGAGGTGGCCAGCACCGACACGTTCCGGTCCCAGGTGCCCGGCGAGCCCGACTACCGCATCGAGCCCGACGACCTCGACCCCGGCATGCCGCCGCCGGGCACGTCCATGCCCGTGGGGCTGGTGGTCGAGCGGATGATCGTCGTGTCGTCCAACGAGGCCACCAACATGGTGATCGACCTCGTCGGCCTCGACGCGTGCAACCGCGCCCTGGCCGACGTCGGCGCCGCCGGCAGCGTCCTCGGGCGCAAGTACAGCGACCTGGCGGCCGAGGCCCGCGGCGACTCGCACCGCACGACGCCCGCCGACCTGGCGGCGCTGATGTCCGCCGTCGTCACCGGGCAGCTCGCCGGGCCGGAGCGCACGCTCTGGATGATCGACCTGCTCGCGCGCCAGACCGACCGGCAGCTCACCGCCGCCGTGCCCGAGGGCGTGCCCTACGGCTCCAAGTCGGGCTGGGTGGACGGCATCCGGCACGACGTCGCGTTCGTCGGCACGCCGGGGCCGGGCGCCCTGGTGATCGCCGTGTGCACGCGCGGCTACGACGAGGCGCACGCGGAGGAGGCGCTGCGGGCGCTGGGCTCCCTCGCGATCACCCTGGCGGAGGATCGCTAGGCGCCGTCGACGGCGGGCCGGGCCGACGCCACCCACATCGCCGCGGCCATCGTGGCGAGCACGCCCGCGACGAGGGCCAGCGGCACCGTCCACCCGTGGGACGCCTCGTGCACGGCGCCCATCACGGTCGGGGCGAGCACCGCGCACCCGTAGCCCGCCGTCTGCACCACCGCCGACGACCGTCGCGCGACCGCGACGCCCGGGCTGCGCTGCGCCACGAGCGTGAAGATCACGGTGAAGTTGCCGCCCTGGGCGGCGCCCGCCAGCCCCACCCACAGCCACCACAGCCCGGGCGCCAGCAGGAGCCCGAGCGGCAGCGAGATCCACATCGCCGCCATGAGCATCGCGACAGCGCGGGCCGACAGGCCGCGCGAGAACGCCGCCGGCACGAGGAACGACCCTGCCACCGCGCACAGCTGGAACGGGGCCGCCGCGCTGCCCGCGCCGGCGGCGCTCATGCCGAGCCGGTCGTGGAGGATCTCGGGCAGCCACGCCGTCACGGCGTAGTAGCCGAAGGCCTGCCCCGCGAACGCCACCGACAGCAGCACGACGAGGCGCCGGACGGCGGACCTGGCCTTCGGGTCGAGGGCGTCGAGCTCCGCGCGCGCCGACGGCGGCCGGACGCGGGCGCCGCCCTCCCCGCGCGGTGCCGCGGCCCGGCCCCGGGCGGCGAGCCGTCGCCCGGCGGGCACCCAGGCCGCGATCGCGACCACGGCGAGCACTCCCCACCCCGCGAGCGCCCACTGCCAGCCGAACGCCGTCGCGAGCGGCACGGTGAGCATGGTGGTGAACGTCGACCCGAGGTTCATCGTCGCGCTGTACGCGCCCGTGACCGCGGCGGCCCGGCGGCGGAAGTCGCGGGTGATGACCACCGGCACCGCGACGTTGCCGATCGTGATCGCGACACCCAGCACCGCGCTGCCGGCGAGGGCCGCCGGCACGGAGCCCCCCGAGCGCAGCAGCGTCCCGGCGAGGATCCCCGCCATCGAGACGCCGAGCGACAGCTCCGGGCCCGCCCGCGCGACCAGCACCGACGCCAGCGGCGTGCACAGCGCGAAGCAGAGCACCGGGACGGAGGTGAGCAGGCCGGCGCCCGCGGACGTGAGGCCGAGCGACGCCGCGACGTCGTCGACCACGGGGGGCAGCGACGTGATGGGGGCGCGCAGGTTGAGCGCGACGAGCAGCAGCGCCGCCAGCAGCAGGCCGGCGCGGGCGCCGTCGTCGCGGGCGGAGGGGGAGGGGTAGGACGTCACGCGGCGGGCATCCCCGATCACTCGTCGAACTGCGCGACGACGGTGCGCAGCAGCGCGGCGAGCTGGGGGCGCACGGCGGCGGGCAGCGCGTCGAGCACGCGCGCCTCGACGTCGAGCAGGTCGCTCATCGCGGCGTCGACCCGCTGCCGGCCCGCGGCGGTGAGCTGCACGAGCACGCCGCGGCGGTCGGACGGCGCGCGGTGGCGCTCCACCAGCCCGCGCTCCTCGAGCCTGTCGATGCGGTTGGTCATGGTGCCGCTCGTCACGAGGGTCTGCGCGACGAGGACGCCGGGGGACAGGCGGTACGGCTCGCCGGCGCGGCGCAGCGCGGACAGCACGTCGAACTCCCAGGTCTCCAGGTCGTGCCGGGCGAACGCGCCGCGCCGCGCGCGGTCCAGGTGCCGCGCGAGCCGGCTGACGCGCGAGAACACGGTCAGCGGCTCGACGTCCAGGTCCGGGCGCTCGCGGCGCCACGCGTCGACGATCCGGTCGACCTCGTCGGACCGTGCCTCCACATCCATGCGCCGAGACTACTCCCGGTCTCTCGACGTCAAGAATCTTGACGCGTGTGATCTACCTCAGGCGTGGCCCGCCCCGCCCTCGACCGTCTCGACGAGCACCTGCCCGGCGGTCGCGCGGCGCGAGGAGCGCAGCGTGACCCACGCGACGACCGCGACGACGACCGCGACGACGGCGGCGACCAGGAACGCGGCGTGCACGCCCGAGACGTAGGCGCCCTCGGCGGCGCGGGCGGCGACGTCGTCCAGCCCGGCGGGCACCGACCCCTGCGCCAGGCCCTGGAGCGCGCCGTCGTCGAGGCCGAGCCCGGCGGTGCCGGCGTGGACCTTCGCGGCGACGACGGCGGACATCACGGCGGTGCCGAGCGCGCCGCCGATCTGGATGCACGTGGACTGGAAGCCGCCCGCGACCCCGGCCAGGTGCACGGGCGCGGACCCGACGATCGCCTCCGCTCCGGCGGTGACCGTCATCCCGGTGCCCATCGCGAGGACGACGAACGCGACCGCCATGACGCCGTACGGCGACCCGGCCGACGAGGTCGGCAGCACCAGCAGGCCCACGGCGGTGAGGCCCAGGCTCAGCGTGCCGGTCGCGCGCGTGCCGATCCGCGCGACGAGCAGGGCGCCGACCGGGGCGGAGACGATCGAGACGGCGGACATCGGCAGCAGCATCAGGCCGGCGTCCAGCGCGGTGGCCCCGCGCAGGTTGATGAAGAACATCGGCAGGATGAACGTCGAGCCCATCAGCACGAAGAAGTTGGCGGCGATCATCAGCCCCCCGGTGCCGACCGTCGTCCCGCGAAAGAGCGACAGCGGCAGCAGGGCGTCGCCGGTGCGCGCCTCGGTGCGGGCCTCCAGGGCGACGAACCCGACGATGACGAGGACGCCGAGCGCGAGCAGCCCGAGGGTGCGCGCGTCGCCCCAGCCCCACGTCTCGGACTGCACGATGGCGAAGACGGTCGCGACCAGCCCGAGCGCGAGCACGACGACGCCGCGCAGGTCGAACCTGCCGGTCGTGGGGAAGCTGGTGCGGGGGAGCAGGAACAGCCCGTAGACGAGGCCGGCGGCGGCGACCGGGACGTTGACGAAGAACACCGACGGCCAGCCGGACGACGCCTCGAGCGCACCGGCCAGCGTGGGGCCGACGGCGATCGCGATCGACGAGACGCCGCCCCAGATCCCCACGGCCATGCCGAACCTCTCGCGCGGAAAGGTGGCGCGGAGCATCGCGAGGGTCTGCGGCATGAGGATGCCGGCCGCGACGCCCTGCACGACGCGGAACGTGATGAGCCCCGTGGCGGTGGTCGACAGGCCGATGGCGACCGAGGCCAGCGTGAAGAGCACGAGGCCGCTCAGGTACAGCGTGCGGTGGCCGTACCTGTCGCCGAGCTTGCCCGCCAGGATCAGGGTGGCGGCCAGCCCGAGGAGGTAGCTGTGCGTGACCCACTGCAGCTGCACGAACGTGGTGCCGACGTCGGCGGCGATCGCGGGATTGACGATCGAGACGACGGTCGCGTCCAGGCCGACCAGGAACAGCCCGAAGGCGACGCCGACGAGGGTCAGCGCGGGACGCCCCCGCAGCGGTCGGTGCGCGGGCGGGGACGCGGTGACGTCTGGGGCGAGGGCCGGTGCGCTGCTCACGGTGGCTCCTTGGTGTGGAGGCGCCGTCGGTGGGCCGGACGGCGCGCGCAGAGGAACGCCCGGGCCGCGGCCCGGGCGGAGAATGATTATGAAACTATAACTATATCGACGGCCTAGGATCGGGCCATGCCCGACGAGACGATCGTCACGCCCGGCCTGGCCGACCTCGCCGACGTCCTCGTCGAGCTGGCCCGCCACCTGGACGTCCGCTCCCCGGAGCTGCGCGACATCGTGCCGCTCACCGGGACGGAGGTGGCCGTGATCCGCGAGATCCACCGCACGTCGCGTCCGACGCCGTCGCGCATCGCCGTCGCGACGGGGCTCGCCCGCAGCAACGTCAGCACCGCCCTGCGCGCGCTCGAGGCGCGCGGGCTCGTGCTGCGCGAGCACGCCGACGGCGACCGGCGCACCGTCCGGCTGGTCGCGACCCCGCTGGCCGACGAGCACCTCGCGCGCATCAAGGCGTTCTGGGACCGCCGACTCGGAGCCGTGCCGGACGACGTGCGCGACGCCGCGCTCCGCGCGCTGCCGGCCCTCGGCGCGCTCGCGGAGGCCCTCGTCGAGGCTCGCGCGCAGGAGGCCTGAACCACCTCGGCAGGGCCGGTACTACCTCGGCACGGTGGGTACTACCTCGGCGTCAGGCGGGCTCGAGCCGGACGACGACGGCCTTGGACACGGGCGTCCGGCTCGTCTCGGCCGTCGCGCCCAGCGGGACGAGGACGTTCGCCTCCGGGAAGTAGGCCGCGGCGCACCCGCGCGCCGTCGGGTAGGCGACGACGCGTTGCCCGCGAAGCACGCGGTCGACGCCGTCGTGGTACTCGCCGTGCACGTCGACGGTGGTGCCGTCCGCGATCCCCAGCTCCGCGAGGTCGTCGGGGTTGACCAGCACGACGGAGCGCCCGCCCTTGATGCCGCGGTAGCGGTCGTCGCGGCGGTAGATCGTGGTGTTGAACTGGTCGTGCGAGCGGATGGTCTGCAGCAGCAGGCGCCCGGGCGGGCACTCGACGGCCGCGAGCTCGTTGACGGTCAGGTGGGCGCGGCCGTCGTCGGTGGGGAAGGTGCGCGAGTCGCGCGGGCCGTGCGGCAGGCGGAAGCCGTTCGGCCGCCGCAGCTGGGCGTTGTAGTTCTCGCAGCCCGGTACGACGCGGGCGATGCGCTCGCGGATCACGTCGTAGTCGCGCTCCATCGCCGCCCAGTCCACGGGGCGGTCCGGCGAGCCCTGCCCGCCGGGGCGGGCGCCGAGGACGGCGCGCGCCAGCCGCGTGACGATCGAGACCTCCGACAGCACGCCCGGCGCGACCGGCTCGACCTTGCCGCGCGAGGCGTGCACCGCGCAGACCGTGTCCTCCACCGACACGAACTGCTCGCCCGACGCCTGCCGGTCGACGTCGGTGCGCCCCAGGGTGGGGAGGATGAGCGCCTCCCGGCCGACGACGGCGTGGGACCGGTTGAGCTTCGTCGAGATCTGGACGGTGAGGTCGGCGTGGCGGACCGCCGCCTCCGCGGCGCCGGTGTCGGAGATCGCCCCGACCAGGTTCCCGCCGAGGGCGACGAGCGCCTTCACACGTCCGGCCGCCATCGCCTCCACCGTGCCGACGGCGTCGAGGCCGTGCTCACGGGGGGACGAGATGCCGAACTCGGCGTCGAGCGCGTCGAGGAAGCTGTCCGGCATCTGCTCCCAGATGCCCATCGTGCGGTCGCCCTGCACGTTGGAGTGGCCGCGGATGGGGGAGGCCCCCGCGCCGGGCCGGCCGATGTTCCCGCGAAGGAGCAGCAGGTTGACGATCTCCTTGATGGTCGGCACCGCCTTGGTGTGCTGCGTCAGGCCCATCGCCCAGGTCACGATGACTCGCTCGGCGCGGAGGTACCGCTCGGCGAGCTCGTCGATCTCGGCGCTGGTGAGGCCCGTGGCGGCGAGGACGGCGTCCTCGTCGAGGTCGGCGAGGTGCGCGGTGAGCGCCTCGAGGCCCGAGGTGTGCGCGGCGAGGAACTCGTGGTCGAGCACCGTGCCGGGGGCGGCGGCCTCGGCGTCGAGCACCCGCTTCGACACCGCCTGCAGCAGGGCCATGTCGCCGCCGAGCCGGATCTGGAGGAACTGGTCGGCCAGCCCGGTGCCCCGTCCCGCCAGCCCGCGCACGGTCTGCGGGTTCTTGTACCGCTTCAGGCCGGCCTCGGGCAGCGGGTTCACGGCGACGATGCTCGCCCCGTTCTCCTTGGCCTCCTCCAGCGCGGTGAGCATGCGCGGGTGGTTCGTGCCGGGGTTCTGCCCCATGATCACGATGAGGTCGGACCGGGCGAAGTCGTCGTAGGTGATCGTCGCCTTCCCGACGCCGATCGTCTCGCCCAGCGCGGCGCCCGTGGACTCGTGGCACATGTTGGAGCAGTCGGGCAGGTTGTTGGTCCCGAAGGCACGCACGAACAGCTGGTAGACGAACGCGGCCTCGTTGGACGTGCGCCCGCTGGTGTAGAACGACGCCTGGTCGGGGGAGTCGAGCGCGTTCAGCCGGTCCGCGACGATCGCGAACGCCTCGTCCCAGGAGACGGGCACGTAGTGGTCGGACCCGGCGGCCTTGTGCACCGGCTCGACCAGCCGCCCCTGCTGGCCCAGCCAGTGCTCCGTGCGGGTGAGCAGGTCCGAGACCGGGTGCTCGGCCCAGAACGACGGCTCGACGACGAGCGGCGTCGCCTCCCACGTGACCGCCTTCGCGCCGTTCTCGCAGAACTCGGCGGGCTTGCGGCGGTCCGGGTCCGGCCAGGCGCAGCTCATGCAGTCGAAGCCCTCGCGGTGGTTCATCGACAGCAGCAGGCGCGCCGTCCGCGTGGGGCCCATGTCGCGCAGCGCCGGGACCAGCGCGTGCACGATGCCGGGCACCCCGGCGGCCCAGTCCTTCGGCGGGCGGACCTCCGCGGGCTGCGGCTCCAGCGGCTCGCCCTCGCCCCGGACCTCCCCCGGCTGCTGCGTGGTCATGCGGCGTCCCCTCTCCGGTCGCGGTGCCCGCGGCCCTGGCGCGCACCGTCCTGCTCGACGGCGTGCTCGACTGCCTGCTCGACGGCCTTCTCGACGGCCTGCTCGACGACGCGGTGCTCGCCGGCGTAGACGACGAGCGTCGGGTCGCGCACGAAGCCGACGAGCGTCAGCCCGGCGGAGTCCGCGAGCTCCGCGGCGAGCGACGACGGCGCCGAGACGGCGGCGAGCACCGGCACCCCGGCCATGACGGCCTTCTGCGTGAGCTCGAAGCTCGCCCGCCCGGACACCACGAGCACCGTGCCGCGCAGCGGCAGCCGACCGGCCGCGGCGGCCCAGCCGACCACCTTGTCGACCGCGTTGTGCCGGCCGACGTCCTCGCGCACGACCAGGGCCTCGCCGGTCACGGCGTCGAACAGCCCCGCCGCGTGCAGCCCGCCCGTGCGGGCGAAGACGTCCTGCGCGGCGCGCAGCCGGTCGGGCAGGGCGGCCAGCAGGGCCGCGTCCACTCGGACCGGGTCGCCCGCGACGTCGAAGGCGCTGCGGGTGAACACCGCGTCGATCGACGACTTGCCGCACAGGCCGCAGGCGCTGGAGGTGAAGAACTCCCGGGCGAGCCCGGGGTCGGGCGGGGTGACGCCCGCGGCCAGCGCGACGTCGAGCACGTTGTAGGGGTTCTCGCCCGGGGCCGCCGGGCCGGGCGCGCAGTAGCGCGCGCCGGCGACCTGCGCGCCGTCGGTCACGACGCCCTCCGAGACGAGGAAGCCGGTCGCGAGCTCGACGTCGTGCCCCGGGGTGCGCATCGTCACCGCGTAGGAGCGCCCTCCGACGCGGACCTCCAGCGGCTCCTCGCCGGCGAGCAGGTCCTCGCGGCGCGCGGTGCGGCCGCCGATGGTGACGCGCCTGACGCGGCGTCGGACGGTGACGCGGGTCATACCCGCAGGCCTAGCAGACCCCCGCGCCGGGCACAACGGCAGCCCGTCGACCGCGGCCCGCGCTCGACCTGCCGGGGACGCTCGACGCGCCTACGGTCGGGGGACCGGCTCAGACCGGGCCGGACGTGTTCAAGGAGGAGCACCATGGCAGACACGAACCGCGCGGTCGCGTACAAGGGGCCGGGCGAGGTCGACGTCATCGACATCGACTACCCGACGTTCGAGCTCAAGGACGGGCCCGGGGTGAACCCGGCGAACGTCGGCCGGCAGGTGCCGCACGGCGTGATCCTGAAGACCGTCGCGACGAACATCTGCGGGTCGGACCAGCACATGGTCCGCGGGCGCACGACGGCGCCGAAGGACCTCGTGCTGGGCCACGAGATCACCGGCGAGGTCGTCGAGGTGGGCCGGGACGTCGAGTTCGTCACGGTGGGCGACCTGGTCTCCGTGCCGTTCAACATCGCGTGCGGACGCTGCAAGAACTGCAAGGAGCGCAAGACCGGCATCTGCCTCAACGTGAACCCCGACCGCCCGGGCAGCGCGTACGGGTACGTCGACATGGGCGGCTGGGTCGGCGGGCAGGCCAACTATGTGCTGGTGCCGTACGCCGACTGGAACGTCCTCAGGTTCCCGGACAAGGACCAGGCGCTCGAGAAGATCATGGACCTGACGATGCTGTCCGACATCTTCCCGACGGGGTTCCACGGGGCGGTGACCGCGGGCGTGGAGGTCGGCTCCACCGTGTACGTCGCGGGGGCCGGGCCGGTGGGGCTCGCCGCCGCCACGGGGGCGCTGCTGCTGGGTGCCGCCGTCGTGATCGTCGGCGACATGAACGCCGACCGGCTGGCGCAGGCGCGCTCGTTCGGCTGCGAGACCGTCGACCTCACGAAGGGTGGCCCGGTCGAGCAGATCGAGCAGCTCCTCGGCGTGCCCGAGGTGGACTGCGGGATCGACGCCGTCGGCTTCGAGGCCAAGGGGCACGGGTCGGACTCGGACCACGAGGCCCCGGCCACCGTGCTCAACTCGCTCATGGACCTCACGGCCGCGGGCGGGGCGCTGGGCATCCCCGGCCTGTACGTGACCGGCGACCCGGGCGGCATCGACGAGGCCGCGCAGAAGGGTTCGCTCTCGCTCAGCCTGGGCACGGGATGGGCCAAGTCGCTCGCGTTCACCACCGGACAGTGCCCGGTGATGAAATACCACCGCGGGCTGATGCAGGCGATCCTGCACGACCGGGTGCAGATCGCGAAGAACGTCAACGCGAAGGCGATCACCCTCGACCAGGCCCCGCAGGGGTACGCCGAGTTCGACGCCGGCGCCGCGACGAAGTACGTCATCGACGCGAACGGCTACCTCGACGGCAAGTGACCTGTCAGGACCAGGGCCACGGATACGGGGCTCTGGTCCTGACAGCTCGTCGGTCAGGCGTCGTCGTGGGCGCGCAGGAAGCCGTCGACCAGCGGGAGCACCTGGTCGGGGAGCTGCCACAGGACGCCGTGCCCGCCGCCCGGCACCAGCTCGACGCGGGAGTCGCGCACCAGCTCGGTGACGCGGCGGCCCGCGGCGACCGGGTCGCCGAGCCTCGTGCCCGCGCCGAAGAACGCCAGGGTGGGGGCGGCGATCGCGCGGAGCCGGTCGTCGGGCAGGGGGCTCGGCCACGGCGTCCGGCGGCGGTAGCGCATCGCCGCGCGGGCGAGGGCGCGGTCCTCGTCGGCGAGCGTCACGCCCGGCGTCAGCCACTCGTCGAGGCGGGCGAGGTTGCGCGCCGTCGGGAGGGCCGCGGCGCGGACCATGCGCGAGACCACCTTCCGGTCGGGCTTCACCAGCGCGGTGATGCCCTCCCCGAGGACGAGCGCTCCCACGCGGCGGGTGGCACCGGTCGCCCCGGACGCCAGCAGCGCGGCGAACCACGCGCCCTCGGAGTAGCCGAGGACGTGCGCGCGCTCCAGGCCGAGGCCCTCGAGGAGCTGGGCGCCCCACGCGGCGTAGTCGTCGGGCGAGGTCAGCGGCGCGGTCTGCTCGCTGCGTCCGGCGGTGCCGACGACGTCGGGCGCGTAGACGACGCGGTCCGCGGCGAGGGTGCGCACGACGCCGTGCCAGCTGAGGCCCGCGCCGTTCAGCCCGTGCAGCAGCACGAGGGGAGTGCGGGGCCCGGTGCCGGACCGGCGCACGTGGGTGGGGCCGTAGGCGGTCTCGACCCGGACGTCGTCGGACGGCAGCGGCCAGCGGGCCTCGAGGTCGCGGTACGCCGCCCCGTACGCGGTGCGAGCGGCCTCGCTGGTGAATCGGCCTGTCGACGGCATCGGACCTCCTGGTGCGCGGTTGATGGTATGACCGTACCATCAACGTGGTACGCACGTATCATCACCCCGGGCCGACCAGGCGTCGGCCAGCACCGACAGCACCGACGACAGGGAGAGACGTGCCGCGACGGGTGGACCATGACGAGCGACGCCGCCAGATCACCGACGCGTGCCGCCGCGTCATCGCGCGCGACGGGCTCGAGGCGGCCACGTTCCAGGCCGTCGCCGCCGAGGCGGGGGTCTCCGTACGGCTCGTGCAGTACTACTTCGGCCACAAGCACGGGCTGCTCGTCGCGACGCACCGCGCGGTGATCGAGAGCTCGGCCGGCCGGTTCGGCGGCGACGCGCCCGGTGCGGGCCCCGGGCCCGAGCCGCCCCCGCCGCGCGCCGTCCTGCGCGCCGTGCTCGCCGCGCTGCTGCCGCTCGACGACGACCGCCGCGCGGACGCCGTCGTCCTCGCCGCGTTCCACGCCGCCGCCCTGACGAACGAGGCCGTCACCCCGGAGGAGCTGCGCGGCGCCCCGCGGGCGCTCGTCGACCTCGTCGCGGCGCAGCTGTGGCGAGAACGCGGCGACGGCGCGGGCCCGGGGGACAGGGCCCGGCTCGACGCCGAGCTGGTGCTCGCGTCGGCCGCCGGGCTGACCCAGGGGATCCTCGCCGGGCACGTCACGGGCGAGACGGCGCTCGCGGTCGTGGACCGGCTGCTCGACCACCTCGTCGACCCCGCCTGACGCTCGATGCGGGCGGGAGGATCAGCGGGACTTCGTGAGCTCCGGCTTCTTCACCATCCCGGACAGCCCGTTCCAGGCGAGGTTGGTCAGGTGCGCGGCGACCTCGGCCTTGTCGGGGCTGCGGGCGTCGAGCCAGTACTGCCCGGTGAGGGCGACCATGCCGACGAGCATCTGCGCGTAGAGCGGCGCGGCCTTGCGGTCGAGGCCGTTCGCCTTGAACTGGTCGCCGAGGATGTGCTCCACCAGGGTGGCGACGTCGCCGATGAGGCTGGAGAACGTGCCCGTGGCCTGGGCGACGGGGGAGTCGCGCACCAGGATGCGGAAGCCGTCCTCCGACGCCTCGATGTAGCCGAGCAGGGCCAGCGCCGTGCGCTCCACCAGCACCTTCGGGTGGCCGCCCTCCTCGAGCGCGCCGGTCAGCGCGGACGTCAGGGCGCGTACCTCGCGGTCGACGACGACGGCGTAGACGCCCTCCTTGCCGCCGAAGTGCTCGTAGACCACCGGCTTGGAGACCTCGGCCCGCGCCGCGATCTCCTCGACGCTGGTGCCGTCGAAGCCCTTCTCGGCGAACAGGCCGCGGCCGACCTCGAGCAGCTGCTCGCGCCGCTGGCTCGCCGTCATCCGGGCGCGCGGCGGACGCTTGGACGCGCGGGGGTCGGTGGGCATGGGGTCATTGTGCCTGGGCGTGCCGCCGGGACGCGAGGACGGTGCGCGCCGTCGGCACGGGCCACGCGGCGGCGGCGGGCGGGAACGCCGGCACGACGGCGGACAGCAGCACCATCACCGGGTACCGCCAGGCCAGCAGGTCGGCGAGCCGGTACGGCGTCAGCGCGACGCCCAGGAGGCGCCGTCGACGACGGACCCGATGTCGGCCGCGCCGCACACGGCCCTGGCCTTGTCGCAGTGCCCGACGGCTTCGAGTTCGCCGCGACGCTGCCGCGCGGCGTCCGGCGCGTGCCGGGTGTGGCGCGTGCCACGGCGCCCGGGGGCGCCGAGGGGCCGGACGCGTGCCGGGGCGGTGGTGCGGACCTGGCAGACTGAGGACGGACGCCCGACGGTGCCGCGCCTGCTGGGGCGTGAACCCGGCCCGGGGGCCCGATCCGCCTTGGTGTAATCGGCAGCACAGAGGTTTTTGGTGCCTTTGGTCCAGGTTCGAGTCCTGGGGGCGGAGCTCGGCACCATCGACAGAGCACACCCGAGAAGAGACGGAGCACTCGTGGTCTCGACAGGACCGGACGCCGCAGGTTCGACCGGCGCAGCACCCTCCCACCCCAGTCCGGCGGCCGTCGTCGTCCTCGCCGCGGGGCAGGGGACGCGGATGAGGTCCGCGACGCCGAAGGTGCTGCACGCCCTGGGCGGGCGGAGCATGCTCGGCCACGCGATGACCGCGGCCCGCGAGCTCGACCCGCAGCAGGTGGCGGTCGTCGTCCGCCACGAGCGCGACCTCGTGGCCGCCGCCGCGGCGCAGATCGACGCCGCGGCCCTCGTCGTCGACCAGGACGAGATCCCCGGCACCGGCCGCGCCGTGCAGTGCGCGCTCGACGCGCTCGACGCCCGCGCGCACGCCGGGCGTGCCGCGCAGCTCGTGCACGACGACGCCGTCGACGACGAGCTGCACGCCGACCACGCCAACGGCGGCGACCACCCGCTGGGCGACGGGCTGGACGGCGCCGTCGTCGTCCTCGCCGGCGACATCCCCCTCCTCGACGGCGCCACGCTGGGCCAGCTGCTCGCCGCGCACCACGAGGACGGCAACGCCGTCACGATCCTCACGACCGAGGTCGCGGACGCCACCGGCTACGGCCGCATCGTGCGCGAGGCGGGCACGGGTGACGTGCTGGCGATCGTCGAGCACAAGGACGCGACGCCCGAGCAGCGCGCGATCCGCGAGATCAACAGCTCCGTCTACGTCTTCGACGCCGCGGTGCTGCGCCGCGGGCTCGGCGGCCTGGACCGCGACAACGCGCAGGGCGAGGTCTACCTCACCGACGTCGTCGCCTCCGCGCGGGCCGAGGGCGGTGCCGTGCGCGCCGTGCTCAGCGACGACCCGATGCTCGTCGAGGGCGTCAACGACCGCGTGGCGCTCGCGACCCTGGGCGCCGAGCTCAACCGCCGCGTGCTCACGGAGTGGATGCAGGCCGGCGTCACCGTCGTCGACCCGGCGACCACCTGGGTGGACGTCGACGTCGAGCTCGCCCCCGACGTCACGCTGCTGCCCGGCACGCAGCTGCACGGCGCCACCAAGGTGGAGTCCGGCGCGACGATCGGCCCGGACACCACGCTGACCGACGTCGAGGTGGGCCCCGGCGCGACCGTCGTGCGCACGCACGGCTCGCTGTCGGTCATCGGGGAGAACGCGTCCGTCGGCCCGTTCGCGTACCTGCGCCCGGGCACCGAGCTGGGCACGAAGGGCAAGATCGGCACCTTCGTCGAGACGAAGAACGCGCAGATCGGCGAGGGCTCGAAGGTGCCGCACCTGTCCTACGTCGGCGACGCGACGATCGGCGAGCACACCAACATCGGCGCCGCGTCGGTCACGGTGAACTACGACGGCCAGAAGAAGCACCGCACCGTGATCGGCTCCTACGCGAAGACGGGCGCCGACAACATGTTCGTCGCTCCCGTGACCGTGGGCGACGGCGCGTACACGGCCGCGGGCTCCGTCATCGTCAAGGACGTGCCGGCGGGCGCGCTCGGCGTCGCCCGCGCCCAGCAGCGCAACGTCGACGACTGGGTGGAGCGCCGCTGGTCGGGCTCGCCGGCGGCCGAGGCGGCCGCCCGCGCCCGCGCCGAGGGCTCGGGCGGGCAGCTCGGTGCCCAGGCGCAGCGTCAGCTCGCCGCGCACAATGCCCTCACCGGCGCCATCCCGGTGGTGCCCCCCGCCGACAGTTCCGACCCGACCGAAGGAAGCACGCAGCGATGAACAACTTCATCCCCGGCACCGGTGAGCGCACGCTCGTCCTCGCCACCGGTCGGGCGCACCCGGAGCTCGCGGAGGCCGTGGCGAAGGAGCTCGGCATCGAGCTGCTGCCCGTGTCCGCGTACGACTTCGCGAACAGCGAGACGTACGTGCGGTTCAGCGAGTCCGTGCGCGGCTCGGACATCTTCCTGCTGCAGAGCCACACCGCCCCGGTGAACCAGTGGCTCATGGAGCAGCTGCTCATGGTCGACGCGGCCAAGCGCGGCTCCGCGCGCTCGATCACCGCCGTGGCGCCGTTCTACGCGTACGCGCGCCAGGACAAGAAGAGCCGAGGCCGCGAGCCCATCTCGGCCCGCCTCGTCGCCGACATGCTCAGGACGGCGGGCGCGGACCGCATCCTCAGCATCGACCTGCACACGCCGCAGATCCAGGGCTTCTTCGACGGCCCGGTCGACCACCTGTGGGCCATGCCCGTGCTGGTCGACTACGTGCGCACCCGCGTGGACGTGTCCAACGCCGCCGTCGTCTCGCCCGACGCCGGCCGCATCCGCGTCGCCGAGCAGTGGGCCGCCAAGCTGGGCGGCTGCCCGCTGGCCTTCGTCCACAAGACGCGCGACGTCACCCGCCCCAACCAGGCCGTCGCCAACCGCGTGGTCGGCGAGGTCGAGGGGCGCGACTGCGTGCTCGTCGACGACCTCATCGACACCGGCGGCACGATCGCCGAGGCCGTCAAGGTGGTCATGGACGCGGGCGCCCGCTCCGTCACCGTGGCCGCCACGCACGGCGTGCTGTCCGACCCCGCCGCGCAGCGCCTGCAGGAGTGCGGCGCCGCCGAGGTCGTCGTCACCGACACGCTGCCGATCACGGCCGACAAGCGGTTCGAGAAGCTCACCGTGCTGTCCGTCGCCCCGCTCGTGGCCCGCGCCATCCGCGAGGTCTTCGACGACGGCTCCGTGACGAGCCTGTTCGACGGCAACGCCTGAGCGACGCCGGAGGCCCGGGGCGCGCGCCGTCCCGGGCCGCGGCGTCCCCGAGGGAGGCACGGTGAGACGGTGGACGTGACCGTGGTGGTCCCCACCTACAACGAGGGACCGAACGTCGCCGAGCTGGTCCGTCGTCTCTCCGCCGTGCTCGGCCCCGACGGCGAGGGCCGTCGTGTCGCGCCCGGCGGCGCCGAGATCCTGTTCGTCGACGACTCGAAGGACGACACCCCCGCCGTCATCGAGCGCGTCGCCGCCACCGCCGCGCTGCCCGTGCGCATGATCCACCGCGAGGTGCCCGACGGCGGGCTCTCGGGCGCCGTCGTCGCCGGCCTGCGCGCCGCGACCGGCGAGCGCGTCGTCGTGATGGACGGCGACCTGCAGCACCCGCCCGAGATGGTGCCCGTGCTGCTCACCACCGCGCGCGAGACCGGCGCCGACGTCGTCGTCGCCTCGCGGTACACCGGCCGCGGCGACGCCGGCGGCCTCGACGGGCGGTACCGCCGCTGGGTCTCCAAGGCGTCCGGGCTGCTGGCCCGGTCCATGTTCCCCGTGAAGCTGCGCGACGTCTCCGACCCGATGACCGGGTTCTTCGTCGTCCGCCCCGGTGCCGTCGACCTGGCAGGGCTCCGCCCGCGCGGCTTCAAGATCCTGCTCGAGATCCTCGCCCGGCAGCGGCTCGTCGTGGTCGAGGAGCCGTTCGTCTTCGGGGAGCGGTTCGCGGGCCGGTCCAAGGCCACCGTCGCCAACGGGCTGCGGTACGTGGAGCAGCTCACGCTGCTGCGGTTCGGGCGGCTGTCCCCGTTCGCGCTGATCGGCGCGCTCGGCGCGGTCCTGAACCTCGCGATCCTCGCGGGGCTCCAGGGGCTCGGGGTGCACTACCTGCCCGCCGTCGTCTGGGCCAACGTCGTGACGATCGTCATCAACTTCCTGCTGCAGGAGCGGTTCGTCTTCGCCGACCTGCGCGACGGCGCGCACGGCTTCTGGGGCCGTTTCGTGCGGTCCTTCGCCTTCAACGGGACGGAGGCCGCGGTCCGCACGCTGCTGCTGTGGTGGATCGTCGAGCGCGCCGTGCCGCATCCCGAGCTGGTGCAGGCGGTGCTCATCCTCGTCGCGTTCGTCGTGCGGTTCGTCTTCCAGGCGCAGGTGGTCTACCGCCCCCGCGGCGCGTCACGGGCCCGGGAGCGCACGGGCGAGCACGCCCAGCCCTGAGCCCGGGCCTGACACGCCCTGCCCCGAGGGGGCTATACTCGTCCGGTTGCCTCGGCGAGGGACGTCTGACGGGCGCCGGTCACCCAGGTCGTACAGGTCACGCACCTGCGACCCGGCCGCCACCCTCAGCGCAGGATCCGTCGGATTTCCGTGATCGACTGGGCGGCTGTCGGTGCACCGCGTTCTGCGGGTGCTCCCACGGCGCGCTCTCGATCGCGTCCGTCACGTGTCCCACGCCGACGCAACCGCAGTTCGCGGGGACCACACCCTCGTGGACAGCCGACGGCTCCCTCTGGCCGTCGGCACGCACAGACATCCCAGGAGTGATCCACGTGTCCGACATCAAGCTCGCCGCCGAGGCCCGCACCGAGTTCGGCAAGGGCGCCGCCCGCCGCATCCGTCGCGAGAACAAGATCCCCGCCGTCCTGTACGGGCACGGCGCGGACCCGCTGCACATCACCCTCCCGGGCCACCAGACGATGCTGGCGATGCGTCACAGCAACGCCCTGTTCTCGATCGAGCTGGACGGCAAGACCGAGCTCGCCGTCGCCAAGGACGTGCAGCGCACGCCGGTGAACAGCACCATCGAGCACATCGACTTCCTGATCGTGCGCCGCGGCGAGAAGATCGCCGTCGACGTCACGGTGAACGTCGTGGGCGAGTCGGCCCCGGGCACCATCCACTTCGTCGAGGCCCAGACCCTGTCGGTCGAGGCCGAGGCCACCCACCTGCCCGAGTCGGTCGACGTCTCCATCGAGGGCCTCGAGGCCGGCCAGCACGTCACCGCCGGCGAGGTCGAGCTGCCGAAGGGCGCCACGCTGCTCACCGACCCCGAGGCCGCCGTCGTCCAGATCGCCGAGCCGCGCGCCGAGGCCGCCGCCGAGGGCGAGGAGGCCGAGGAGGGCGAGGCCGCCGCCGAGGAGACCACCGAGGCCGCCGAGTCCACCGAGGGCTGACACCACCTCACGCCCAGGGCGCCCGGTACCGTGCGGTTCCGGGCGCCCTTCGCGCGTCCACGCCCTGTGACCCGCGCACCCGCCGCCGAACCCTGGAGAGAGAACGTCGATGACCGAGACCCCGTGGCTCGTGGTCGGGCTGGGCAACCCCGGCCCGAAGTACGCGGGCAACCGGCACAACGTCGGGCAGATGGTGCTCGACCTGCTCGCCGAGCGCACCGGCGCGCGGTTCTCGCGGCACGCCCGCGCCCAGGCGGCCGTCGCGGAGACGCGACTCGGCGTCCTGCCCGGCGGGCGCCCCGGCCCCCGCGTGGTGCTGGCCAAGCCCTCCACGTACATGAACACCTCGGGCGGGCCCGTCGCCGGGCTCGTGAAGTACTACGGCGTCGACCCGGCCCAGGTCGTCGTCGTGCACGACGAGGTCGACATCCCGTTCGACACCATCAAGCTGAAGTCCGGCGGCGGCGAGGGCGGGCACAACGGCCTGCGCGACATCACCAAGGCCCTCGGCACCAAGGACTACGTCCGCGTCCGCGTCGGCGTCGGCCGCCCCCCGGGCCGCACGGACACCGCCGACCACGTGCTCAAGGACTTCTCCGCCACCGAGCGCAAGGACCTGCCCATCCTCGTCGACGACGCCGCCGACGCCGTGGAGATGGTCCTCGCCGAGGGGCTCCTCGCCGCGCAGGGGAAGTTCCACACGAAGGTCTGACTCCGTGCGGACCCTGGCCTGACCGGGCTCTTCACCCGGGTGGAAAGGCCGCCACGGGGTCCTTTCCGTGCCCCGGTCTCCTTACGCTCGACGGGCGGTCCCGACCGTCCGCACGAGGAGGAACCATGGGCCCGACGGTGGCACTGGCGCACGACTACCTGACGCAGCGCGGGGGCGCCGAGCGGGTAGCGCTGACGATGGCCCGGGCCTTCCCGTCGGCGCCGCTCTACACGACGCTGTACCACCCCGACGGGACGTTCCCCGAGTTCGCGGACGTGGACGTGCGCCCGTCGCGGCTGGACCGTGTCGGCGCGCTGCGGCGCCACCACCGCCTGGCGCTGCCGCTGCTCCGCGGCGCGGTCGAGAGCCAGCCCGTCGAGGCCGACGTGCTGCTCGCCAGCTCCAGCGGGTGGGCGCACCGCTACCGCGGAGCGCGACGCACCGTCGTGTACTGCTACGCGCCCGCCCGCTGGCTCTACCAGCGCGACCGGTACCTCTCCGGGGCTTCCGGCCGGGCCTGGAAGGAGCGGTGGCGCACCGGCCTCGCCGGCGCCGCGCTCGACCTGCTCGGCCCCGGGCTGCGCGCGTCCGACACGGCGGCCGCCGCCCGCGCCGACGTCTACCTGGCCGTCTCGACCGTCGCCCGGCGCGCCGTGCGCGAGGCCTACGGCATCGACGCCGAGGTCGTGGCTCCCCCGCCCGCGATGGAGCCGGAGGGTCCCGTGACGCCGATGCCGGGGATCGCCCCCGGATACCTGCTCTGCGTGGCCCGGCTGCTGCCGTACAAGAACGTCGACGTCGTCGTCGCGGCCGCGCGGCGGCTCCGCCTGCCCCTCGTCGTCGTCGGGGACGGCCCCGACCGCGAGCGGCTCGAGCGTCTCGCGGACGAGCGGGTGCATTTCGTGGGCAAGGTCGACGACGCGCAGCTGCGCTGGCTGTACGGCCACGCGTCGCTGCTGGTGGCCACGTCGTACGAGGACTACGGGCTCACGCCGCTGGAGGCGGCGGCGTTCGGGGTCCCGGCGGTGACGCTCGGCACGGGCGGGTACCTGGACACCGTGGTCGACGGCGTGACCGGGCTGTACGTGGACGGCCCGGACGCCACGCCGGTCGCCGAGGGGATCGAGGCCGCGCTCGCCCGCTCCTGGGACCAGGAGGCCATCGGCGTGCACGTGAAGGGGTTCTCCAGGGACGCGTTCGTCGCCCGGCTGCAGGCCGTGGTGGCGCAGGAGGCCGTGGCGGCCGGGGTGCCGGGGACACAGGGGGAGGTAGGGGGCCGATGACCGTCCGGGAGTTCCTGCGGGTGATGTGGGAGG
>NZ_JBHXAW010000014.1:0-31424 GCF_042726645.1 Isoptericola sp. NPDC060257 | reverse complement strand
CGCGAGGTGGTGGTGCGCACCACCTCGCGGGACTCGGTACTACTCGCAGCGGTCAGCCGGTCACCAGGGTGAGGTCGTAGGCGTCGAGGATCTCGCCCACGGGCTGGAAGAACGTCGTGCCGCCGGACGTGCAGTCGCCGGAACCGCCGGACGTCACGCCCTGCGCCTGGTCGCCCGCCAGCAGCGAGCCGCCGGAGTCGCCCGGCTCCGCGCACACGTCGGTGCGGATGAGCCCGTCGACCGTGCCCTCGGCGTAGGAGACCGAGACGTCGAGCGCCTCGACCGTGCCGCAGTGCCAGCCCGACGTGGAGCCGGAGCGGCACACCTGGGCCCCCACCGGCGCCGGCTCGGCGCCCGCGACGGCGACCTGGCCGCCGGCCCAGTCGTTCACGGCACCGACGGGCGTGCTGCCGGGCCCCACCTGGACGTACCCGTAGTCGTCGCCGGGGAAGCTCGACCCGGCGAACGTCCCCTCCGGCTGCGACGTCGGGTCGCCCGCGGAGCCGCAGTGCCCCGCGGTGACGAAGCCGTCGGTGACGGCGAAGCCCACCGAGCAGCGCGACGCCCCGTTGATGTAGTACGCGTTGCCGCCGACGACGTCGTCCAGCACGCGCGGCCGTTCGGCCGTCGTGCTCAGCGTGACGGCGCCGCTCGGCACGCCCGCGGCGGCCAGCACGTCGTCGACGCCGGCCCGGGCGTCCGAGCCCGCCAGCGTCTCGACCACGAGCGTGTTGTCCCGCACGTCCACGTGCCAGCCGGTCACGCCGGCGGCCGCGGCGGCGTCGTCACCCAGGTCCGCGGCCCAGCCCTCGAGCTGGTCGAGCGAGTACCGGGCGTCGACGGCCCGGGCGCCCGCCGCCCGCACCGCGGCGTCCGCGGCGCCGCTCGTCGTGGCGACGTACAGCCGGTCCCGCTCCGGGTCGAGCCAGGTGCCGGCGAAGTCGTCGCCGAGCTCCTCCCGCAGCCGCTCCTGCGCGGCCGCGGCGTCGTCCTGGAAGTCGAGCCGTTCGACGGCGCGCTCCCTCGACACGCCGAGGTCGTCCGTCATGGCCTGCAGGAGCCCCGCCGGATAGCGGTCCGCGCCCGCGACGTCGTCGTCGGGGTCCGGACCGGCGGCCTGGGCCGTCGCCGCGGTCGCCGCGAGCGTGAGCCCGGCGGCCGTGGCGGCCATCGTCCTGAAGGTCGTGCGTCTCATCGGAGAATTCCTTCCGTCAGGTACCGGACGGTTGCCCGGCGCACCACACGCTACGGGGACGACCAGCCCCCGGCCAGGGCGCGCCCAGGCTGTAGACCGGGTGCACACTGATCCGTTGTGCACCCGATCCCGTGGCTGCGCCCGCACCGGGTGCCCGCGAACTCCCCCGCGTCACCCGCGAGCCTGCGCCGCCGCCCGGCCCAGGTGGTCACCCTCGCCTTCCTCGCGACGATCGCCACCGGCACGGCCCTGCTGAGCCTGCCGATCAGCGCCACGGGGAGGAACGCGAGCTTCGTCGAGGCCCTGTTCACCGCGACGTCCGCGACCTGCGTGACCGGCCTCGCCGTCGTCGACACCGAGACGTTCTGGACGCCGTTCGGGCAGGTCGTGATCCTGCTGCTCATCCAGGTGGGCGGGTTCGGGGTCATGACGCTGGCGTCGCTGCTCGGCCTGCTGCTGACCCGTCGTCTGGGGCTCAGCACCCGGCTGGTGGCGACCGAGTCCACACGGTCCGTCGGGATGGGCGACGTGCGACGCGTGCTGCTCGGGGTGCTGCGGTTCACGGTCGTGACGGAGCTGGTGGTGGCCACGGTGCTCACGGCGCGGTTCGCCGCCGCCTACGACGAGCCGCTCGGCCACGCCGTCTGGTCCGGCGTCTTCCATGCCGTGTCCGCGTTCAACAACGCGGGCTTCTCGATCTACAGCCAGAACCTCGTGCCGTTCGTCGCCGACCCCTGGGTGTGCCTGCCGATCTGCGCCGCGATCATCATCGGCGGCCTCGGCTTCCCCGTGCTGCTCGAGCTGTGGCGCCTGCACCGCACCCGCCGGACCGAGGAGGGCCCGACCGACCTCGCCCGGCTGTCGCGCTGGAGCGTGCACACGCGGCTCACCGTGCTGATGACGGCGGTGCTGCTGGTGGTGGGCACGGTGTTCTTCCTCGCGGCCGAGTGGCGCAACCCCGGCACGTTCGGCCCGCTCGACCCGCCGGCGAAGGTGCTGGCCGCGTTCACGCAGGCGGTGATGCCCCGCACCGCCGGCTTCAACTCCGTGGACCTGTCGCAGGCCAACAACGGCACCTGGTTCTTCACCGACATGCTCATGTTCGTCGGCGCCGGGTCGGGCGGCACCGCCGGCGGCATCAAGGTGACGACGTTCGCCGTCCTCGCCGTCGCGATCTGGTCGGAGCTGCGCGGCGACCCCGACGTCACGCTCTGGGACCGGCGCCTCACGCCGAGCACCCAGCGGCAGGCGCTCACCGTCGCGCTCGTCGGCGTCGCGGCCGTGGTGCTGCCCACCCTCGCGATCACGCTCTCCACCAGCCTGTTCACCCTGGACCAGGTGCTGTACGAGGTGATCTCGGCGTTCAGCACCACCGGCCTGTCCACCGGGATCACCGCGGACATGCAGCCCTGGCACCAGCTGGTGCTCGTGGCCCTGATGTTCCTCGGCCGGCTCGGGCCCATCACCCTCGGCACCGGCCTCGCGATGCGCGACCGGCAGCGCCTCTACCGGCGCCCGGAGGCGGCCGTCGTCATCGGCTGACGACCCCGCATCGAGCGTGCTGCATCGGTCCTCGGACGGCCGGTTCGAGGATCGATTCGGCACCGGCCTCGACGTGTCAGCAGTTCTTTCCGGCGTACGTGCCGACGGCCTGAGCGGACTCCTGGAACTCCGAGCCCGTCATCGCGGACATGGCCTCCTGCAGCTTCGTCATCGCCTCGGCGTCGGTGGGGTCCTCGGCCGCGGCGCCCAGGCCGTCCGTCGCGGTGCGGAACGACGTGGTCAGCGTCTCCCAGTCGTCGGCGATCTCCGCGGGCGGCTCGCCCACGCCCTCGAGCGTGGTGGTGAGCTCCTCGAGCTTGTCGACGGTGGGCTGCAGGTCGGCGGGGTCGACGTCGCCCATCGCCGAGGACGCCTCGGTGAGGGTCTGGACGGCGCCGCACACGTCGCCGCCGGCCGCCTCGTCGGCCGGGGCCTCCTCCTCGGCGGGGCTCTCCTCGGCCGGGCTCTCCTCGGCGGCCTGCTCCTCGGCGGCGGGCGTGCCCTCGCCGGAGCTCGAGTCGCCCGAGCCGCCGCAGGCGGCCAGGCCGAGGGAGAGCAGGGCGGCGGCGGCCACGGCGGCGGCACGGGTCATGGTCAGTCGGTTGCGCATGGTGACCATGGTGACCGACCGGCGTCGCTCTCGCGCCCGGGCGCGACGGGGAGAACTCCCCATGTGGCACAGCCCACGGACGGCAGGCTCCCAGGCGGAGAGACCAGTCCGGCGGGAGGTCGGACCGGCGGGAGGTCAGTCGGCAGGACGGAGGAAGCCGTCGCGCACCAGGCCGCGGACGGCGGGCAGCAGCTCGGAGCGGAGGTCGTCGACCGGGACGTCGAGCAGCGCGCCCAGCGCCCCGACGATCTGCCCGACGGCGAGCTCGCCGTCGCACACCCCGACGAAGGCCGCGAGGCCGGTCGAGGCGTGCACCCCGCGCCCCAGCCCGTCGCCCTGCCGGATCACGACGACGTTCGGGTCCGCCTGCCCGGGCGTGTGGAACCGCTCCTCGGTGACGTCGTCCGCCGCCACGAGGTGGGCCTCGGCCAGCGCGGCGTCGTCGTGCGCCTCGAGCCAGTCGTGCGCCGCGAGCGACGCCGCGACGTGCGCGCCGAGCGGCTGGTGCACCGACCCGGTGTGCTCCTCGAGGCGGCGCAGCGTGGGGCGCGCGTCCCCCGCGGGCCGGCGGAGGGTGACGATGCCGAAGCCGACGGCCTCGACGTCGCGGGACGCGAAGTCGTCCAGCCACGCGCCGTAGGCGGCGGCCCAGGCGCCCGGCTCGCGCTCGGGGGTCGTGCCGCCGTCGCGGATCCACGTCTCCGCGTACTCGGCCGGGTCGAGCACCTCGCGCTGGATCACCCAGCCGTCCAGGCCGGCCGCGTCGAGCCAGGCGCCCACCCGCTCGTCCCACGGCTCGCCGCGGCGGTGCTCCCAGTTGCCCAGCAGCTGCGCGACCCCGCCCGGCGCGAGCACGCCGCCGACGTCGCGCACCAGGTCGCGCACCAGGTCGTCGCCCGAGCGGCCGCCGTCGCGGTACTCGTAGTCGCCCAGCGCCTCCGCCACCGCCGCGCCCGCCGCGCCGGCGTGCGGGGTGATGACGAACGGCGGGTTGGAGACCACGAGGTCGAAGCTCTCCCCCGCCACCGGGTCGAGCATCGACCCGTGCCGCAGCGCGACGTCGACCCCCTCCGCCGGGGTGTTGAGCACGAGGTTGAACCGGGCGAAGCCGAGCGCCCGCCGGGACAGGTCGGTCGCCACGACCTGGCGGGCGTGCCGCGCCGCGTGCAGCGCCTGGATGCCGCAGCCCGTGCCGAGGTCGAGCACGCGACCCACGGGCGTGCGGGCCGTGACCTGGGCCAGCGTCGTCGAGGCGCCGCCGGCACCCAGCACGTGGTCGGTCGCCAGGCGGCCGCCCGTGGCCAGCTCGGCGAGGTCGCTCGCCAGCCACCACGACGCGTCGCCGGCCGCGTCGACGGCGGCGTACGGGCGCAGGTCGACGACGGCGTGCACGGCGTCGTCGTCGCCCTCGCCGGCGGCGGCCACCAGGCCGAGGCGCGTGGCGCCGGCGGTGCCGACGCCGGGCAGCGCGCGATCGAGCGTCGCGCGCGGCACGTCGTCGCCGAGCAGGAAGAGGCGGGCCAGCGTCGCGCGCGGCTCGTGCGCGGCGGCGACGTCGGCGAGCGCGCGGCGGGCGGGCACGGTCTGCTCGCGGTGCAGCGCCGCGGACGCGACGTCGCCCAGCACCTCGCCCACGCCGTCGACGGTGTAGCCCGCCGCCGTCAGGCTCGACCGCAGCGCGTCGACCAGGGGCGCGGCGTGCCCCGCCGCGCCGGGCACCGGCGCTGAGGCGGGCGTCGACGCGGGTGTCGAGGAAGTGCCGCGCGTCGTCATCGGCCCGCGCACTCCGTCGACAGGAACACGGTGATGTCCTTGGCCGCGGCCGTGGCGTCAGCGGTGTCGTCGGCCGTGATCGCGCCGGCCATCGCGGAGCTGACCGCGTCCGCGTCGTCCTCGTCGACGTCCTCGAACGCCGTCTCCGCGCTGCCCAGGTAGTCGGCCATCACGCCCCAGGGCTTCGCCACCCCCTCGGGCGCCTCCACCGCGGCCATCGCCTCGTCCGCGGTGCGGAAGCTCTGCACCAGCGCGCGCGGGTGCTCGGGGCTGAGGTCCACGAGGGCGCGGTTCGTCGTGGACCAGGCCTGCTGCAGCCCCGCGCACGTCTCGTGGTCGAGGCCGGACTCGTCCTTGCCGCCGTCCGTCGCGTCGGCGCTCGGGTCGGGTGACGCCGACCCGGAGCCCTTCGACCGGCTCGGCTCGCCCTCGACGCCCATCGAGAGGTCGCCCGGGATCGAGACCGCCGGGGCGGGCTCCGCGACCGGCTCCGCGCCGTCGTCGGACTGCCCGCAGCCGGCCAGCGCGGCCCCCGCGACGAGCATCCCCACGACGACGACCGGGAGCTGGCGGGGCAGGAGGCGGGCGCGGCGCATCCCCCTATGGTGCGTCACCCGCCCGCGCGCGCGGAAATCACCCCTCAGCCGGCGGGCGCGTCGCCCTGGGTGTCGTTGTCCGTGTCGTCGTGCGTGTCGTCCCCCGCGCCACCCTCCGCGTCGGTCGGCGCGTCCGTCGCGCCGCAGCCGGCCTTGAGGAAGGTCGTGACGCGGTTCGACGCGGCCGTCATCGCCGCCGTGTCCAGGTCCGCCAGCGCGTCCGCGACGGCGGACGCGACCTCGTCCTCGCCGGCCGCCTCGATCTCGTCGGCGACCACGCTGACGTAGGTCGCAACGGTGAGCCAGTCGTCCCGCACCTCCGTGGGCGGACGGACCTCGGCGAGCGCGTCGCGGGCACCCACGAAGCCGCGCCGGAGGGTGGCCGGGTCGTCGGCCGTCATCCCGATCTGCAGGGACGCCGCCCGCGACCACGCGGCCTGCACCACCGGGCACTCGTCGGGCGGGCCGGCCGACAGGACGGCCTCCGCGGGCACGCCCGCGTCCGCGACGAAGCCGGCCGCCACCCCGACGCCGAGCCCCAGGAGCAGGGACAGCGCGCCCGCGGCGGCGAGGGAGGACCGACGGCGCCAGGGCCCCGGCACCGGTCGCCTCAGGCGACCGAGCAGTCCGCGCGAGGCGCCGGAAGCGCGTCTCGTCCTGGCCCTCATGCTGCCGAAGGGTACCGGGAGAGCGCCCGGCGCTGGAACGTCGCCGCAGGTGGGAGGGCGCCGCTTGACCCGTGGCGGGCGTTCGGCCAGATTACGCGCGTGACCTCTACCACGCCCGGCCTGTGGGTGCATCCCGAGAACGACCCGCGAGCGACGGGCGTCGACCCGGTCGGCGAGAAGGAGACCCTCTGGGAATACCTCTGCCGCTACCGCATGACCCTGGTCATGAAGTGCGAGGGCCTCGACGCATCCCAGCTCGCGCGCCGCGCCGTGCCGCCGTCGACCCTCTCCCTGCTCGGGCTCGTCCGGCACCTCGCGAACGTCGAGCACCACTGGTTCCGCCGGGTGCTGCAGAGCCGCGACGAGCGCGGCCCGTTCGAGCTGCCCGGCTACCCCGACGTCGACTTCGACGGCGCCCTCCCCGACGCGACCTGCGTCGAGGAGGCGTGGGACGCCTGGCACCGTGCCGTCGAGGTCGCCGACGAGTGCTTCGCCGGCGAGGACCTGGGCCGCGAGGTGCCCTACGACGGCGGGACCGTCGAGGCGCGCGACGTGCTGCTGCACGTGCTCGAGGAGTACGCCCGGCACATGGGCCACGTGGACCTGCTGCGCGAGTGCATCGACGGGCGCACCGGGCTGTAGCCCGCGCTGTGGCCCCGCCCGCGGCCGCGTAGCGTGCCGACCATGGCGGGTGTGCGGAGCTTCCTCAGCGGCGTCCTGGTCCTGCTCGCGGTGCTGGCGGCGGTGTTCACGGTGCCCGCCCGGTACGTCGAGGGCACGCTGCTGGACACAGAGTCGTACGTCGCGGCGACGGCGCCGCTGGCGGACGAGATCACCACGCAGGACGCCGTCGCCGAGGCGCTGACCGGCACCGTGGTCGGCCAGATCGACTCGGGGGTGCTCGCCGGCGCGCTGCGGCCCGTGATCGGCGAGGTGGCGGACCTCTTCGTCCGCTCCGACGCCTTCCCGCCCGCGTGGGAGGAGGCCACCCGGCAGGGGCACGCCGCGACCGTGGCGGTGCTGCGCGACGAGAGCGACGTCGTCGACGCCGCGGACGGCGTGGTGACGCTGCCCCTCGACCCGTTCCTGGAGTCGATCGGTCAGGCGCTGCGCGACCGCGGGCTGCCCGTTCCGGAGGGCTTCGCGTCGACCGGCGCGGACGTCGTCCTGTACGCGTCGGACAACCTCTCCACCGCCCAGTCGGCCGTCGCCGTCCTGGACCGGTGGACCCCCTGGGCGCTGCCGGCGACGGTGCTGCTCGCCGTGCTGGCGGCGCTCGCCGCCCGGCCCGGCCGGCGCCTGCGCACGGTCGCCGTCACGGGGACGCTGACCGCCGTCGCGATGCTGGTGCTCCTCGTGCTGCTGCCGGAGGCCGTGCAGGCGGGCTTCGCCGGGCTCGACGTCGGCGAGGCGGGACGCCAGGTGCTGGACGACACCGTCGACGCCCTCCTGGTGCCGCTGCGCACCCAGCTGTGGTGGGCGTTCGGGATCGCCGCGGCGGTGGGGGTCGGCGCGGGGGTCACGGCCGGCGTGCTGCGCCGCGGCCGCCCGGCCTGATCCTCGGCCCGGACCTGCCGCCCGGGCGTCGGCCCGGGCGGCAGGTGCGGCTCAGTCGCCGGAGGCCGCCCAGAAGAGGGCCTGGGCGGCCTGGCCCAGACCGCCCTTCGGGTGGGTGCGGAAGAACACCGACGTGCCGAAGACGACGGCCCGCGCGCCGGACTCCGCCTCGCCCGAGACCACGGCTGCGTGGCCCGACGCCGCGTCGGGGCCGCCGGACCCCGTGCCCGACGGCGCCCAGTGGCCGGCGAGGAACGGCCGGTCCGCGTCGTAGGACTGCTCGGCCGTGGTGCCCTCGCCGAGGTCGGTGAACCAGGTCGCCGGGTAGACGAACGCCTGGTCCTGCGGGTGCGCGGACAGGAACGACGAACCGGCGGTGTCGACGTCGACGATCCCGTTGCCCGACCGGTTGCCCGTGACCGCCGAGCCCTCCACGAGCCCGTACGTCTCGGCGACGGCGAACGCGGCCGCCGTGCGGCCCACGACCGAGCCGCCGTCGTCCACCCAGCCCTGCACGGCCGCCCGGCCCGCGCCGCCGGCCGGCAGCGTCAGCGCCGACCCGACCCACAGGACGTCGGCGTCCTCGAGCCCCGTCGTCCCGGTGGCCGCGCCGGCCTCGATGCCGCCGGCCGTCACCCGGACCAGGTCGTCGAAGCCGAGCTCGGTCAGGGACAGCAGGTCGTCCTGGGTACCGGCGTACGCGACCGTGAGGTCGTCGAGCTCCGCCGCCTCGTCGAGCCGGCGCAGCTCCTGCCGGGTCGCGGCCTCGAAGGGGACGTCGTGCTCGCGTGCGACCTCGCGGACCGTCCGGCCGTCCCCGCGCCCGACGACGGCGCGACCGTCGTCCAGGAGCCAGACCGGGACGTCCTCCTCCAGCAGCGCGTTGAGCGCGCGGTAGTCCTCGACCCCCGCGACGTCGAACGCGACGTGGCGCGCCCCGTGCGGCACCCGCGCGTCCGACGGCTCGCCGCGCAGCGGCACCACCTTCCCGACCGGCCGGTCCGTGGTCGACCCGACACTGTCGACCGTCGCGCCCCACAGGGACGACAGGCTCCACGCCGAGATGTCGTACATCGACGGCACCCTCGCCGAGATGTCCGTGCCCAGGTCGAGCAGGGCGTTCGCCAGGCCCCGCAGCGGCTGGTGCAGGTCGACGACGAACGACCCGCGCGGGTAGGTCGTGCCGCCGACGCGGGTGCTGCGCGCCAGCGTGCCCACCTCCACGCCGTGGAACTGGAGCTGGTCCACCAGCGCCTCGGCGTCGGCGGCCGAGCGCTGCTCGTCGCCGACCGGGATCACGTAGGCGCGCGGCAGGTCGACCGGGTCCTGGTCGTCGACCACGTCCCAGTGCTGCCTCCACTCGTCCGGTCCGGGCACGGCCGCCACGTCGTCGACCGTCAGCGCGTCCTTCGGCTCGCCGGCCGCGCCGCGGCGGAACGCCTCGATCTGGTCGGCCAGCATGGCGTCGTCGTGGCCGGCCACGTAGTCGATCATCGAGGTCATCGTCCGCTTCGCCACCGCCGTGTTGACGGCGGCGTCCTCGGGCGTGGTGGCCGGCCCGGTCCGACCCTTCGGCAGCTCGACGGTGCTGGTCGTGGCACCGTGGAAGGCCGCGTACTGGGCGGTGAAGATCGGCGGGTAGTCGTCCCAGCCGGACGGCGTGTCGCGGTACGGGATCTTGATGAAGCCGGTGTTCTCGTCGACCGCCTCGTCCGTGGCCGGGTCGTAGTAGGTGTTCCCGGGGATCTCTGCCGCGACCACGTCGTCCTCGACCTGGCGCGCGATCGCGTACCCGTGGGGGATGAACAGGTCGTACTCGTAGTTCTCGCCGTGCGGCGGGCCGCACGGCTCCACCTGCAGCACGTCGGTGTACCCGTGGAAGTCGGCCGCGTAGAGCGGCTGGAGCGCCTGCGCCGTCGCGACGAAGGACCGCGACTCGGGCGTCGCCCCGGTGATCATGTCGCGGTTGGCGTCGAGGCTCAGGCTCGTCGCCCGGGTGCCGAGGGTGCGCCCGTCGGGGTTGAGCGTCAGCGAGAAGTACAGCCGGTGGTCCTCGAGCAGGGCTGCGGTGGCCGCGTCGTCCGACGTCGCCAGGTCGTCGATGACCTGCATCGCGGCGTCGGTGCCCTCCCACTCGTTGCCGTGGATGTTGGCGCTGATCCACAGCGGCGTCTTGTAGCCCTCGGCGAGGCGGCGGTCGGCCGCGGCCCGCTCCGGGGACACGCGGATCTCCTCCCGCCAGCGGGTCTGCTGCGCCGTCTCGCGGCGGGACTCCGGCGCCGTCACGGTCACCAGGTACAAGTCTCGGCCCGCCGTGGAGCGCCCCACCACCTGGGTCGAGACCCGGTCGCTCGAGGCCATGAGGGCCGTCAGCCGCGGCGCGATCTCGGCGTGGCTGATCGTGCCGTTGAGGTCGGTCGCGTCGTCGTCCTCCGGCGGGTACACGGTCAGGTCGGGCTGGGACGGGTAGGCGCGGGGCATGTCGATCGCGCCGCCCGTCGTCCCGCCGCCGTGGCCGTTTCCGTGCCCGGAGCGCTGTGCCGTGCGTGCGAGCTCGGCGAACGACGCCGCGCCGACCGCGGGCGCGTCCCGCTCAGGGCCGCGGCCCGGGCGGTCCGGGCGGTCGTCGGCGGCGGCCGTGCCGACGAGCGTCGTCGCCAGGAGGGTGAGGGTGCCGAGCACCGCGACGGTGCGTGGGAGCTTCATGGGTCTCCTTCTCGTCGTCGTCGGCGTGGACTCCGTCGTCCCGCCCGGGGGCCGACGCCGAGCGCCGACCCCCGACCAGCATGTCGTGACCCGGGGGCTTCGGCACGGCCGGAAACACGATGTTCACCGGGGACGCCGGGCGACGGGGACTATCCGCTTGCGCACGTCTCCCCCGGAGGGGTCGGATGGCGCCATGACTGATCCCGCCTCCACGCCCGAGGCACGCCGGTTCCCCGACCTGTGGGTGGACCCCGAGGACGACCCCCGCCAGCAGTGGGCCGACCCCGTCGGCGAGCTGCAGACCCACTGGTCCTACCTGCGGTCCTACCGCGCCACGATCGAGATGAAGTGCGAGGGACTCGACGCCGAGCAGCTCGCCCGCCGCTCCGTGCCGCCGTCGACCCTGTCCCTGCTGGGGCTGGTGCGGCACCTGGCGAAGGTGGAGCACTCGTGGTCCCGGCGAGTCCTGCAGGGCGCGATGGACCTGCCGAAGCTCTACGTCGCCGACGGCGGCCCGGACTGGGACTTCGACGGTGCCGTCGCGGACCCGGACGTCGTCGCGGAGGCGTGGGCCACCTGGCGACACGAGACGGTGGCCGCCGACGAGTGGCTCGCGACCCAGACCGACGCGGACATGGGGCGGGTCGTCCCGTTCGACGGCACCTCCTCGACGGTGCGCGACATCCTCGAGCACCTCGTCGAGGAGTACGCCCGCCACGCCGGGCACGCCGACCTGCTGCGGGAGTGCATCGACGGCCGCACCGGGCAGTAGCCCCCGCGAGACGGAGAAGCTCGGGCGAGCGCCGCACACCCCACGTGCGGCCCCGCCCGAGCTTCTCCGTCTCGTCGTCCGGGTGCGGTCTACCTCGCGGGGACGCTCGCCGCCTCGTCCGCCTGCTCGCGGTCCACGCGGGCCGCGCGGAGGCGGGACATGATGACCGCGCCGAAGGCGATGCCCGCCGCGACGACGGCGATGACGATGCGCACCGCCTGGTTCGCGTCGGCCGGCACGCTCAGCATCACCACGGCGGGCGCGATGAGCACCGACACCAGGTTCATCACCTTGATGAGCGGGTTGATCGCGGGGCCGGCGGTGTCCTTGAACGGGTCGCCGACGGTGTCGCCGATGACGGTGGCGGCGTGCGCCTCGGAGCCCTTGCCGCCGTAGGCGCCGTCCTCGACGATCTTCTTCGCGTTGTCCCAGGCGCCGCCTGAGTTGGCGAGGAAGACGGCCATGAGGACGCCGGCGCCGATCGCGCCCCCGAGGAACCCGGCGAGCGGCCCCACGCCGAGGCCGAAGCCGACGGCGATCGGTGCGAACGCGGCCAGCAGGCCGGGGGTGGCGAGCTCGCGCAGCGAGTCGCGGGTGCAGATGTCCACGACGCGGCCATACTCCGGCCGCTCCTCGTAGGTCATGATCCCGGGGTGCTCGCGGAACTGGCGGCGCACCTCGAAGACGATCGCGCCCGCCGCGCGGGTCACGGCGTCGATGGCGAGGCCGGAGAAGAGGAACACGGTGGCGGCGCCGAGGATCACGCCCACGAGCGTCACCGGCGAGACGATCTCGAAGCTGAGCATCGCCGGGACCAGGCCCGCACCCCGTTCCGCGACCTCGCCCAGCGCCGTCGACACGGCGTCGGCGTACGAGCCGAAGAGCGCGGTCGCGGCGAGCACCGCCGTCGCGATCGCGATGCCCTTGGTGATGGCCTTGGTCGTGTTGCCCACCGCGTCGAGGTCCGTGAGGATCTGCGCGGCCTCGTCGTCGACGTCGCCGGACATCTCGGCGATGCCCTGCGCGTTGTCGCTCACCGGCCCGAAGGTGTCCATCGCGACGATGACGCCGACGGTCGTCAGCAGGCCGCAGCCCGCGAGCGCCACGAGGAAGAGCGACAGCCAGAGCGAGCCGCCGGCGAGCAGGAAGACGCCGCAGATCGCGGCGGCGATGACGCCCGCGGTGTAGACGGCGGACTCGAAGCCCACCCCGATGCCGGAGAGCACCACGGTGGCCGCACCGGTGCGCGACGTCGCCGCGACGTGCAGCGTCGGCTTCGACGTCGTGCCGGTGAAGTAGCCGGTGATCCACAGGATGATCCCGGCGAGCACGACGCCGATGATGACGGCCAGCGACGCGACGACGCGCGGGTCGGCGGTGACCTCGCCGAGCTCGGCGGTGCCGGACAGGTCGGCGAACGACGACGGCAGGTAGACGAACGCGGCGACCGCGGCCAGCAGGGCCCCGACGACGGCCGACAGGTAGAAGCCGCGGTTGATGGCCTTGAGGCCGTTCTCGCTGCCCCGCACGCGGGTGACGAGCACGCCCAGCAGCGCGACGAACGCGCCGACGGCGGTGACGATCAGCGGGAAGACGAGGCCCTGCTCCCCCATGACGGCCTTGCCGAGGATGAGGGCGGCGACCAGGGTGACGGCGTACGACTCGAAGAGGTCGGCGGCCATGCCGGCGCAGTCGCCGACGTTGTCGCCCACGTTGTCCGCGATGGTGGCGGCGTTGCGCGGGTCGTCCTCGGGGATGCCCTGCTCGACCTTGCCGACCAGGTCCGCGCCGACGTCGGCCGCCTTGGTGAAGATGCCGCCGCCGACCCGCATGAACATGGCCAGCAGCGCGGCGCCGAAGCCGAAGCCTTCCAGCACGGCCGGCGCCTCCGTGCGGTACACGAGCACGACGAGCGCCGCCCCCAGCAGCCCGAGCCCGACCACGGACATGCCCACGACGCCGCCGGTGCGGAACGCGATCCGTGCACCCTCCGCGCGCCCGTCGGGACGGGTCGAGGCGGCGGCCACCCGCACGTTGGCGCGCACGGCGAGCCACATGCCCAGGTACCCGATGGCCGCGGAGAACGCGGCCCCGAACAGGAACGCGATCGACCGGCCCACGCGGACCCCGCCGTCGCCCGGCAGCAGGAAGAGCAGGGCGAACACCACGACGGCGAAGATCGCGAGCGTGCGGAACTGACGGTTGAGGTAGGCGGAGGCCCCCTCCTGGACGCCCCGCCCGATCTCCTGCATGCCTGGCGTGCCCTCGGGGGCGGCGAGCACCTGCCGCCGCAGGGTGCCCGCACACACGAGCGCGGCCAGCGCGATGACGGCGATGACCGCGACGATCGTGATGCTGCTGGAACCGAACGTGAGCATCCGTCCTCCTTGACGTGCTTCCTCGACCCGGCGGGGACGGCGGTGACCGTCCGTCGGTAAGGTCCCGCCGTCGCCGTTGACGGCGGGATGCCGGGGAGTCTACCCACATGTGACGGCCGTCACGAACCACCGTGGAATCCTGACCCCAACGATTCCCGTCCCCCGACCGTCCCAGCGGGTGAGGACGGCACGGGAGGGACTGGTGGTCGGACGATGAGTCGCTGGGAGGACGAGCTCGCCGAGCTCGCACGGGCGCGAGGCCGTGCCCTGGTCGGGTACGCCTACGTGCTCTGCGGGGACCAACGGCTCGCGGAGGACCTGGTCCAGGACGCGCTGGTCAAGGTGTTCGCGCGGCTCCGCCGGGGCTCCGGAGAGGCGCGGGGCGGGGCGGGCGTGCACCCGCTCGACGCGGGCGGGACGAGCGAGGCGTACGTGCGGCGCGCGATCCTCACCCTCTTCCTCGACGAGCACCGGCGCACGAAGCGGTGGGCGGCGGCGCGGCCGCTCGTGGCCACCGACGACCGCGTGCGCGGCGCCGCCTCGGGCGCGACGGCGCGGGCGGACGTCGCCGCCGCGCTGGGGCGCCTGGCCCCGCGCGAGCGGGCGTGCGTCGTCCTGCGCTACTTCGAGGACCTCACCGTGCCGCAGGTGGCCGACGCCCTCGGCCTCGCGCAGGGCACCGTCAAGCGCTACCTCGCCGACGCGACGACGACGCTGCGCGACGTGCTGCGCGTGGCCGACGACGCCCCCGGGCGCGCCACCTCGAGCACCACGACCACCACGGCGGGACGGAGGGCCGGACGATGAGCACGAACCACGCGCGGGACGACTGGGCGGACGCCCGCACCGACGAGACGCTGCGCCGCGAGCTGGACGCGCTCGCCGGCCTGGGCGCGTCGGCGTCGGCCCTCGACGGCGCACTGGGCTCGGTACGGCGGCGGGTACGACGCCGGCGCACCGCCAAGCAGGCCGGCATCGGCGCCACCGCGCTCACGGTCGTCGCCGGGCTGGTGCTGGGCGGCGCCGCGCTGCTGCCCGACGCGCCGCAGCCCCTGCCCGGCCCCGCCACCAGCCCGACGCCGTCGCCCTCGCCGTCCGGCGACGACACACGGGCCGACGGCGCGCGCGCCGCCGACCTGATCCAGCCCGGGTACCAGCCGACCTGGCTCGAGGGCACCGGGCTGACGTGCGGCATGCCCGCCGACGACGTCGCACCGGAACGGACCGGCCCCTATCGCATGACCGTGGTCCCGAGCGGCGCCGACCTCGGAGGGGCGACCCAGGAGGACGGGACGGGGGTCGGGGTGAGCACGATCGTGATGACGACCTCGGTCCAGGTGGCCGACACGGTTCCGGCCGACGCGGTGCTCGTGGGCCCCACCCTGGTCTGGGCGCAGGACGGGCGCGTCGTCGACCTGGGCACCGACCAGACCGAGATCCCGGTCGACCTCGTCGCCGGCCCGCTGGAGCGCTTCGCCACCGACTCCCCGGCCACGACCTGCGCACCGGACGGCACGAGAGAGGGCCGCACCGCGTACCCCCACCCGCTCCCCGACGGGCACTACCAGGTGCGCGCGTACGGCGTGGCCTGGAGCGACAGTTTCACCGAGGCGACGGTGATGGCCTCGCCGTCCTGGGTCGACGTCGACCTCGACGCGAAGGGCGCGCACGTGTCCCACCGGGCCGGCGAGGTCCTGGGGAGCGACGACTGCTCCGCCGCCGGGATCGACGCGGGGGTTCCGGACCTCACCGACGTGGACGAACCGGGTCGCACCACCGCGTCCGCGCTGCTGACCGCCGCCCTGGAGTGCGACGACGACACCCTGATCGCGCTGGCCGAGGAGGCCGACCGGCACGACCTCAACTGGGGTGGGCAGGCCCCCCGGGAGCTGCTCGAGCTGCCCGGCGCCGAGCGCGACGAGGACGTGTACGCGATCCTCGCGCGGCTGCTGGCGGGGACGACGCCCTGCTCGGTCCAGGTGATGACCGACGACGGTCTCGAGCGGATGTCCACGTGGCCGCGCGTGAACCTCGACGCGTGCCAGTCGACGCCCGAGGACTGGCAGGAGGCCGTCGACGCGGGCGCGATCACCCCGCGGGAGGCGAAGGAGATGAGCGCGGACGAGCAGACCGGGTACCTGGGATGGCGGCTGGCCATCGACGGGGACGGGCGGTGGACGCAGTTCGTCGACGGCTACGTGGGGCCGCCGCGCGGCGACTGACGACCAACCGCGTGGGAGGATGACGGTCATGCCCGACGTCGTCCCCGCAGCCGCCCGCGCCCACACCGAGGACCTGGGGGCGTTCGTCTCCGCCTCGCCGTCGTCGTACCACGCCGCTCGGGAGGTGGCCCGCCGCGCGGAGGACGCCGGCTTCGTGCGCCTGGACGAGACGGCCGCGTGGGACGTCGTGCCGGGCGGGCGCTACGTCGTCGTCCGCGACGGCTCGGTGATCGCCGTCGCGGTGCCGCCGACGGCGGGCGCGACGACGCCGTTCACGATCCTCGGCACGCACACCGACTCCACCGGGTTCAAGCTCAAGCCGAGGCCGACCACCGGCCGGGACGGCTGGGTGCAGGCCGGCGTCGAGGTGTACGGCGGGCCGCTGCTCAACTCGTGGCTGGACCGCGAGGTGGAGCTCGCCGGACGGCTGGTGACGTCGGACGGCTCCGGGGGCACCGTCGAGCACCTGGTGCGCACCGGCCCGATCGCGCGCATCCCGCAGCTCGCGATCCACCTGGACCGGTCCGCGAACGAGGGGCTGACGCTCGACAAGCAGCGGCACACGCAGCCCGTGGTCGGGCTCGGCGACGTGTCGCAGGCCGACGTGCTGGCGGAGCTCGCCGCGGCGGCCGGCGACGGCGTCGACGCCGCGGACGTCCTCGGCTACGACGTCGTCCTGGCCGAGACGCAGCCGCCGCGCGCGTTCGGCATCGGCGAGGCGCTGTGGGCGTCGCCGCGCCTGGACAACCAGCTCTCGACGCACGCCGCGATCGCGGCGCTGCTCGCCGTCGCGCCCGAGGACCTCGCGGGGATCGGCGTCGTCGCGGCGTTCGACCACGAGGAGATCGGGTCCGGGTCGCGCTCGGGCGCCGCTGGCCCGTTCCTGGAGGACGTGCTGCGGCGGGTGTCGGCCGGGCTCGGCGCGTCGGAGGACGAGCGGGCCCGCGCCTTCGCCGCGTCGCTGTGCGTGTCGTCCGACGTCGGGCACGCGGTGCACCCGAACTACCCCGAGCGGCACGACCCGGCGAACCACCCGCACGCGGGCGCCGGCCCGATCCTCAAGATCAACGCCAACCAGCGCTACGCGACGGACGCGCACGGGGCCGCCCGCTGGCAGGCCGCGTGCGCCGCGGCCGGGGTGCCCAGCCAGGAGTTCGTCTCGAACAACACCGTGCCCTGCGGCTCCACGACCGGGCCGATCACCGCGACGCGCCTCGGCATCCGCGTCGTCGACGTCGGCGCCGCCATCCTGTCGATGCACTCCGCGCGCGAGCTCACCGCCGTCGTCGACCCCTGGTACCTGTCCCGGGCGATGCAGGCGGTCCTGGCCGGCTGACCGCCCGCCCGGAGGGTCAGCGGAGGCCGAGCTTGCGGGTGCAGTGCGGCCACTGGCCCCAGCCCGCACGGTCCTGCAGGATCTGCGCGCGCTTGGTCTGCTCGGACTTGCCGTGGCGGTGCGGCAGGCCCTTGCCGCCGACGGCGTGCCAGGTGCGGCCGGTGAACTGGTACATGCCGTAGAACCCGTTGCCCGTGTTGGTGCGCGGGTTGCCACCGGACTCGCAGCGCGCGAGCTGGCCCCACACGTTCCGCTTCGAGATGCGGCTGGTGGAGATCCAGCCCGTCCTGCCGCCCGGCACGCGCACCTTGACGCGGTTGCTGTCGCGGCCGATGGTGCGGGCCAGGACGGTGACCTTGGTGCCGAGGCGCGCCTTCTTGACCTTCTCCGAGCGCGTGCCGATGTCCTTGGTCAGCGTGACCTTCCCCGTGGTGTAGCGGGTGCCGGACACGTCCTTGAGCCTGGTCGCCGTGACGGCGTTCTTCGACACCCAGCCGACCCTGCCGGCGGGCGTGCGCACCTTAAGGCGGTGCGTGCCGCGGTCGAGGACGCGCAGCCGCGTGCCGTCGTCGGGCCGGGCCACGATCCGGGACCGGCTGGACGCGGTCTTCGTCAGCGGCGCCTTGTTCCACTTCACCCAGCGGACGCCGCCGCTGCCGGCGGCGGTGCGTACGGACTGCGTGACGGCGGACGCGGGGGCCGCGGAGGCGGGGCTCGCGGAGGCCGCGGCCGGCACCACCAGGGCGGAGGTGACGAGCGCACCGGCGACCGCGGCCACGACGGAACGACGGGCGATGGATCGAGGCATGCGTACCAGGGAACGATGTCACGATCGGATAACAAAACCGGTGCGGGGATGGTCACAGCCTCTTCACCGGATGCCAACGCCATTCCGTACCGAACCGCGATATCCCGCCGGTTCCGCGCGCTTCAGGCCAGGCCCGACATGCCCGACCTGAGCCTCAGGCGCGCCGTCGACGGCGCACGAGCAGCAGCGCCGCCCCCGCGCCGAGCAGCGCGGCCGCGGCGACGACCAGCCCCGCCACGGCGGCACCCGTGCGCGGCAGCTCCTCGACGGTGGCGACCGTCGCGTCGCCGTCCGCCGCCGCCGGTGCGGCCGACCGCTCCGAGGCGTCGGCGGCGACCGACCGCGGTCCGCCTCTGACGACGTCGTCCGACACCGGCGCCTCGGAGCGCGACGCCGCGGGCTCGTCCGCGGGCGAGGGCCGCGTTCCGCCGCCGGTCTCGGCGCCCGGCGTCCCGCTCTCGGTGCCCGAGGCAGGGGCGTCGGTCGTGTCCTCCCCCGAGGGCGTCGTCGGGGACGAGGTCTCGGGGGCGGGCTCCTGGGCGTCGGGCGTGGTCGGCGTCTCCACCGGGGGCGCCGAAGCCTCCGGAGACCCGGACGGCTCCGGGACGGCCCCCGTGGTCGGGGCGCACACCGGCTCCTGTCCGCCCTCGCCGAAGTGCTCGTTGTAGCCCTCCACCTGCACCCACGTGATGCACAGCTCGGCGGGGACCTCACCCAGCAGCGCGGACCACGGCAGGAACTGCTTCCCGACGTACGCCCCGGAGGGCCGCTGGTTGAGGGTCTCGAAGTGGATGCCGGCGCCCTGCTCCCCCGCCCCCGGCGTCGTGTACCTGATGTTGACGTGTCCGCCGTCCCGGAAGGCGTCACCCGCCGGCAGGGTGAGCCCGTCCGCGGTGACCTGGTAGGGCGGCTCGTCGTCCGAGCCGCCCGCGGCGGCCGGGCCGGCGGAGATCAGGAGGAGGGCAGCGGCGGTCGCCGCCACGGTGGCATGGCGCATCGAGGGGTCCTTCGTCGGCGTCGGGGGGGCGCGGCCCGGCTCCGGGAGACGGAGGGGCCAGCAGCGCGAGAGATCCTAGATCGCCGGTGCGAAGAAATACTGCTTTCGGGGGATTTCACCTCGATGTCAGGACAAACTTCACCCGCGGCGGAGCCTCCGCGCGCACGGAACCCACGGCCTCCGCGCGGTGCAAGACTGTCGGCCGTGCCCGCCGTCCCTGCCCTCGAGCCCGAGCAGCACCCGCTGCTCGACGTGCTCACCGCGCACGGCGCGCGGGCGGACCGGCTCACGCACGTGCGCACCTTCCCGGCGCGCGCCGGGGTGACGACGGACTGGCCGGGCTGGGCGGACCCGGGCGTGGTCGACGGCTACCGCGCGCTCGGCGTCGACCGCCCCTGGGCGCACCAGGTCGAGGCCGCCGACGCCGCCCGGTCCGGGCGGCACGTCGCGCTCGCGACGTCGACGGGTTCGGGCAAGTCCCTCGCGTTCTGGCTGCCCGCGCTCACGGCGGTGCGCGGTGCCGAGCCCGCCACCGTGCTCTACCTCTCCCCCACCAAGGCGCTGGCGGCCGACCAGCTCGCCGGCCTGGAGCGGCTGGTCGCGGAGATGCCCGGCCCCCGCCCTCGCGTCGCGACCTGCGACGGCGACACCCCGACGGAGGAACGCCGCTGGGTGACGGAGCACGCCGACGTGGTGCTCACGAACCCCGACTTCCTGCACTTCTCGATGCTGCCCGGCCACCGGCGCTGGGCGCGGCTGCTGCGCGGGCTGCGGTACGTCGTCGTCGACGAGGGGCACGCCTACCGCGGCGTCTTCGGGGCGCACGTGTCGCTGGTGCTGCGGAGGCTCACCCGGCTGGCCGCCCACTACCGCCCCCTGTCGGACGCACAGTTCACCGGGGTGAGCGGAGCGTCTGACAGCCGCGAGGCGCCCCCCGGCGTGTCGGACGCACAGCTCACCGGGGTGCGCTCACGGTCGGACAGGTCGCCGGTGTTCGTGGTGGCCAGCGCGACGACGGCGGAGCCCGCGGCGAGCACGGCGCGGCTGGTGGGGGTGGCGCCCGAGGAGGTCGTCGCGGTCACGGCGGACGCGTCGCCGGCGGGACGACGCACCTTCGCGCTGTGGCAGCCGCCGGAGGTGGCGGCGTTCGACCGGTCACGGGCCACCGGGGAGACGCCGACGCACGACGACGACCCCTGGGCGCTGCCCGACCCGCTCGACGCGACGCACACCGCGCACGAGGCCGAGGCCGTGCTCACGACCCGCGGCGCCGCGGAGCACCCGCGCCGGTCGGCCACCGCCGAGGCGGCCGACCTGCTCGCCGACCTCACGGCGCACGGCGCGCGCACGCTCGCGTTCACCCGGTCGCGGCGTGGGGCGGAGTCGGTGGCGCAGCAGGCGCGCGACCACCTGCGGCCGGTGGCCGCGGGGCTGGAGTCCCGGGTGGCGAGCTACCGGGGGGGGTACCTGCCGGAGGAGCGTCGCGAGCTCGAGCAGGCGCTGCGCACCGGCGAGCTACGCGGCCTGGCCACGACCAACGCGCTCGAGCTGGGCGTCGACATCTCCGGTCTGGACGCCGTGCTCGTGGCCGGGTGGCCGGGGACGCGCGTGTCCCTCTGGCAGCAGGCGGGGCGCGCCGGCCGCGCGGGCGCCGAGGGCCTGGTGGCGTTCGTCGCGCGCGAGGACCCGCTCGACACGTACCTCGTGACCCACCCGGAGGCGGTGTTCGACGCCGCGCTCGAGGCCACCGTCTTCGACCCGGCCAACCCGCACGTGCTCGCGCCCCAGCTCTGCGCCGCCGCGCAGGAGGTGCCGCTGCGCGCCGAGGACCTCGCCGCCTTCGGCAACCCGCGGGCGGTGCGCGAGGTGCTCGACGTGCTCGTCGCGCGCGGCGCGCTGCGGCGCCGGCCGTCGGGCTGGTACTGGACGCACGCGCAGCCCGCGTCGTCGATGGCTGACCTGCGCGGTTCCGGAGGGCGGCCGGTACGGGTCGTCGAGGCGACGACGGGCCGGATGCTCGGCACGGTGGACGCCGGGTCGGCGGACGGGCAGGTGCACGACGGCGCGGTGTACGTGCACCAGGGCGCGACGTTCGTCGTGGACCACCTGGACCTCGCCGACCACGTGGCCCTCGTGGTGCGCAAGGACGTGGAGCACGGCACCTGGTCGCACGAGGTCATGGAGATCGCGATCGACGAGGAGGGGCACCGGCCGGTGGAGGGTCGCGACTGGGGCCCGGTGCGGTGGGGCCTCGGCCCGGTGGAGGTGACGAGCCAGGTGGTGAGCTTCCAGCGCCGCCGGCTGCCGGACATGCAGGTGCTCGGCACGGAGGCGCTCGACCTGCCGTCGCGCACGCTCGCCACGACCGCCGTGTGGTGGTCGGTGCCGGGCTTCGTGCTGCGGGCGGCGGGCGTCTCCCCCGACGAGACGCCGGGCGCCCTGCACGCGGCCGAGCACGCCTCGATCGGCCTGCTGCCGCTGCTGGCGACGTGCGACCGGTGGGACCTGGGCGGCGTCTCTACGGAGGTGCACCCCGACACCGGGGAGGCCACCGTCTTCGTGTACGACGCGTACCCGGGCGGCGCCGGATTCGCCGAGCGCGGGTACGAGCTGGGCGCCCGGTGGCTGCGCGCCACGCGGGACGCGATCGCCGCGTGCGCCTGCGCGGAGGGCTGCCCGGCGTGCGTCCAGTCGCCCAAGTGCGGCAGCGACAACGCGCCCCTCGACAAGTCCGCGGCCCTGCGCTTGTTGGATGCCGTGCTGAGCCACGCGCCGGCGGAACCTACCATCGTGAGGTGACTACCGAGATCGACCTCGCCGAACGCCGCCGTTCCCGCGAGGACACGCGCGTCGACCCAGCCAACTCCCGCTCCTGGCTGCTGCTGTCGGCCCTGCGCGACGACATGTTCGACGCCGCCCAGCTCTCCCGCGCCGACCAGGTGATCCTCGACTGCGAGGACGCGGTCGACGACAGCCGCAAGGACGAGGCCCGCCAGAAGGTGCTCGACTGGTTCTCCGCGGGCGGTCGCGCCTGGGTCCGCATCAACGAGCGCGGCTCGCAGGCCTGGGCCGACGACGTCCGCGCCCTGTGGGACTCGAAGGGGCTGCGCGGCGTCATGCTGGCCAAGACCGAGTCGCCCGACCAGGTGATCGACACGGCCCAGCGGCTCGGCGGCAGCGTGCCGGTGATCCCGCTGGTCGAGTCCGCGCTCGGCATCGAGGACGCCGTGAGCATCGCTCGGGCGCCCGGGGCCTTCCGCCTGGCGTTCGGCTCCGGCGACTACCGTCGCGACACCGGCACCGCCAACGAGTCGCTCGCGATGGCGTACCCGCGCTCGCGTCTCGTCACCGCCAGCCGGATCGGCGGCCTGCCCGGGCCGATCGACGGCCCCACCGTCGGCACGAGCCACTCGCTGCTGCGCGAGCAGTCGGCGGACGGCGTGGCCCTCGGCCTCACCGGCAAGCTCTGCCTGGACCTGGAGACGCCGGCCGTCATCAACGAGTCGTTCAGCCCGTCCAGCGCCGACGTCGCGTGGGCGATCGACTTCCTGGCCGACTTCGAGGCGTCGGGCTCCGTGATCCGCGACGGCTCGGACAAGCCCCGCCTCGCCCGGGCCCGCAAGATCAGCGAGCGAGCCGCGCTGTTCAACGTCAACCCCTCCTGATCCCCACCGCCGTCCGGCCCGGGCGCGCCTCACGGCGACGGCTCGGCCCGGGGTGGCGGCTCGACCTCGGGCTGCCCACCCGGCCCAGGGGCCGAGCCGGGCCGTGGCCCCGCGCGGGCGTGCGCGGCGGCGGCGCCGAGCGACGCCGCCCACGGCCCCACCTCCGGGCCGAGCGCGGCGCGCGTCGCCCGGACGCCGACGGTGCCGCCGTCCTCCGGGACGCAGGCCACCACCTGTCCGCCGTTGCGGCGCACGGCCTCGGTCGCCGTCGCGCACGGGTCGGCGCCCTGCCGCCATGCGGTCGCGGCGGCGAGCGCGCCGAGGTCCGCCGCGGCCTGGGCCGCCCCTCGTGCCCGCTGCGCGGCGCCCAGCGCGCCGACGGCCAGCGCGAGCAGCACGACCACCGCCGCGAGCGCGAGCACGACGACGGTCCCCGCGCCCCGCTCCCGGCTCACGGAGCTCTCGCGCAGGTCCGGCCTGGACTCGTGCGCCCCGCCGCGCGCGGCGCTCACGGCTCCACCCACGCCGTCGCGTCCCCGGACGCCCGCACGGGCGCGCCGGCGAACCACCCGCCCACCACCGGCCGGGTCACCGAGACCCGCACCCACGTGCCGTCCCGGGTGACGGTCAGCTCCGCGTCGTCGCCGCCGACCTGCGCGACGGCCTGGCGCGCCGCCGCGTCGTCCTCCCCGATGGCGTAGGCGCGCGCCCCGGCCCGGGCCGCGTCCAGGGCGCGCATCTGCGCCGTGGACGCGGCCGCGAGGCTGAGCACCGCGACCAGCAGGAGGGCCACCACCGGCAGCCCGACGGCGAGCTCGGCCGTGACCGCGCCGCGCTCTCCCCCGGCCCCCCATGACCGTTCCCCGAGGGCCCGCGTCGTGCGCGCGCCCCTGCTGCGGTGCGGGCGCATCAGACGGACAGCGCCGAGCTGATGATGGTCTCCAGCAGGCCTCGGACGGTGTCGCTCTTGAGCACCGCGATGAGCAGGCCGGCGAACCCGACCGCCGCCACGGTGGCGACGGCGTACTCCGCGGTGGCCAGCCCGGCCTCCGGGTCCAGGGGCGCGGGCTCCGACCCGGCTCCCGGGTCCGCACCAGCGATCACGCCACCGTCGGGTGCCGCCCCTCGCTCCCGCTCGCTCTCGGCCGTCACGCGACCGTCGTCCTCGTTCGTCATGGCTCCTCCGTGTTCCTTCGGTCGTTCCTTGGGGTGTCCTTCTCGCGACCTGCGCCGGACGGTCCGGGCCGGTCGTGCCGCGTCCACCCGGCCGGGCGGGCGCGGCGGACCCGGGCGGCGCCCGGGTCGTCGTGGGCCGGGCACGATCACCCGGACAGCAGGTCGACGCCCAGCGCGAGCAGCACGGGCACGAGGCCGATCAGCACGAACGCGGGCAGGTAGCAGGCGCCGAGCGGCAGCACGAGCCGCACGGCCAGACGGGCCGCGGCGGTGCGCGCGGCCGCGCGGCGGGCACGCAGCAGCTCCTCCCCCGCCGCTCGTAGCGCGCCGGTCGGGGACGCCCCGTCGGTCCAGGCCCCGCGCAGGGCCCGGTGTGCCGGGCCGAGCCGGTCCGGGGCGCCGCGCCACGCGCCGCCCCAGTCCGCGCCGAGCCGCAGCGCGTCCGCCGCCGCTCGCAGGGCCGCGCCGTCGGCCGACCTCGAGCCGGACACCTCGGAGGTGCCCGACGACGGAACGCCGGCGAGCGCCGCGCCCGTCGCCTCGAGGGCTCGCGGGACGCCGGCTCCCGCGCGGAGCGCCGCCCCGAGGAGCTCCAGCACGACGGGCACGTCCACGGGATCCGCCGCGGGCCCGTCGGCGCGCGTGGGCGCACGACCGTCCAGGGTCAGGCGTGCCACCCGCCGGTCGGCGGCGCCGCGCGCCAGCCACCACGGCCCTGCGCCGAGCAGCACGGCCACCACGACCGTCCACGCCGCCCCCGCCACGGTGACCGCGCCGGCGTCGGGGGCGAGCGCGCTCATGCCGCTTCCTCCCCCGCCGCCCGCGCGGCAGCGACCAGCCGGCCGGTCCACGCCCACCCGGCGGCGAGCAGCAGGAGCCCCAGGCACACCGCGACGGAGCCGACGCCGCCGTCGAGCGCCGTCGCCAGCGGGTCGGCGCCGAGCACCCAGCCGAGCGCCGCGCCCAGCAGGGGTAGCCCCATCAGCACGCGCGCGGTGGCCCGCGGCCCGGCCAACGACGCCTCCCGCTCCCCGCGGGCCTCCGCCTCGGCCACGAGCGCCCCGGACACGGCGTCGAGCACGGACGCGAGCGGCGCCCCGACGTCCCGGGACAGCACCGCGGCGGCCACGACCGACCGAGCGTGGCCCGCCCCGCCGACCATCGGTGCCAGCGCCGCCGGGTCGGGCACCCCGGTGGCGTCGACGGGCACCGCGAGCGCGCGCGACCAGGCCGCTGCCGGCGGCGCCCCGGCCCGCAGCAGCGCCACCACCTGCGCGACGGCGACCCGCACCGCGTCCGCCCTCGTCGACGCGTCCCGCCCCCGGCGCAGCCGCGCCCTCCACGAGGTGCGGCGCGCGACCGTGCGGCGAGCGAGGACATCCGCGCGGCGCCCGCCGCGGGCCAGCACCAGCCACGCGGCGAGCGCCACCCAGAGCCCGACGGCCGAGGGCCCCGCCGCGATCCCCGCGCCGGCCCCCACCCCGAGCCCCGTCACGACGCCCACCGCCGCACGAGCTCCTCCCACGCGCCGTCGGGCCGCGGGTCCGTGCCCGGCGCCCACACGGCGGCACGACGGACCGTCAGCCGGCCGTCGTCGTCCCGCCCGACGAGGCCGATCTCGGCAAGGTGCCGACGACCGTCGCCCCGCCGCAGGTGGAGCACCACGTCGAGCGCGGCGGACGCCTGCGCGGCGACGGCGTCCCGCGGCATCCCGGCCAGCGCCGCGAGCGCCTCCAGGCGAGCAGGCACGTGCTCGACGGCGTTGGCGTGCACGGTGGCCATGCCGCCGTCGTGCCCGGTGTTCATGGCGAGGAGGAGCTCGCGGACCTCGGCGCCCCGGCACTCGCCGACGACGATCCGGTCCGGCCGCATCCGCAGGGCGCCGCGGACGAGCTCCGTGAGCGTCACCTCGCCGACGCCCTCGACGTTGGGCCGGCGTGCGGCGAGGGACACGACGTGCCGGTGCCGGGGCGCGAGCTCGCGGGCCTCCTCGACCACGAGCACCCGCTCGGCGGGCGGCACCAGGGACAGCAACGCGGCGAGCAGCGTGGTCTTCCCGGTGCCGGTGCCGCCCGTGACGAGCAGGTTGGCCCGGCCTGCGACGAGCGCGCGCAGCACGCCCTCCCACTGCGGCGGCAGCCCGCCCCCGGCGACCAGGGACTCCAGGGAGTGCGCCGCCTGCCGCAGCACCCGTAGGGCGATTACCGCGCCGGCCGGCGCGACGGGTTCCACGACGGCATGGAGCCGGGTCCCGTCGGGCATGCGCGCGTCCACCGTCGGGGCCGCGTCGTCGAGCCGCTGCCCGGCGACGGCCGCCATCCGCACGGCGAGCGCCCGCACGGCGTCGGGCGTGCCGAGGTCGAGGTCCACCCGCCGGAGCCCGTCGCCGCGGTCCACCCAGACGTCGCGCGGGCCGTTGACGAGCACGTCGGTGACGTCGGGCGCGTCCAGGAGCTCCTGCAGCGGGCCGGCGCCGGTCAGCTCGGCCCGCGCCGCGCGCGCGAGGTCGCTCAGCGCCGCCGACCCGAACACCCGCCCGGTGGCCCGCAGGGCGTCGCGGACCGCGGCGTCGTCGAGCGCCGTCCCGGACGTGCCGACCCGGGCCCGCACGTCGTCGAGCAGGTCGCGGTCGACGAGCCCACGGGCGGTCACGACGCGCCCGCCAGCGCCGCCACCAGCGAGGCCGCGGCACGACCGAGCGGGGTACGCCGGCCGACGGGCGGCCCGTCGCCACGGTCGACGGCGGCGGGGAGGCGGGCGTCCGCACGCACGGTCGCGGCCACCGAGAGCCCGACGGCGTCACCCAGGGTGGCCGCGTCGACGCGGCCGGGCGCGGGCCGCCGCGCGACGAGCCACGGGTCCCGCACGCCGAGCTCGACGAGCTCGCCCCAGGCCACCAGCGCCCCGGCCACGCCGGGAGCGGTGCAGGGGGCCACGAGCAGCACCACGTCCGCGGAGGCCACGAGCATCCGCGCGGCCGCCGTCCAGGCCGCGGGTCGAGGCAGGTCGAGCACCACGGTCTCGCCGCCGCGCAGCAGCCCGGTGCAGACGTCCACGACCACCGCGTCGTCGGGGCGCGCGGGGCTCAGGCGGGCACCCGAGAGCACGGGCACCGCACGCCAGCGGGGTAGCGCCGCCACCAGGCCGACGCCGTCCACGTCCCCGCGCGCGGCGGCGAGCTCGGGCCAGCGGGCCCCGGGCTCGTCCTCGATGCCGAGCAGCACGTCGACGCCGGGTCCCGGCAGGTCGAGGTCCACGAGGACCGCGCCCTCCCCCGCGCGCCGGAGCCCTTGGGCGAGGGCCGCCGCCAAGGTGCTCACCCCGGCGCCGCCGCACGCGCCGACGACGGCGACCGTGCGGCGCCCCGGCCCCGGTGCCCAGGGCGCGGGGCCGGGCGGTGGCCAGGCGGTCGTCGGCCGGGTGTCCGTCGTCCGGGTGTCCGTCGGCCGGGGCAGCGTGCGGGTGGGTGCGTCGTCCATGTGCCCCAGGCTGGTCCGCAGCGCTCACCCGTCGGGCCGGCGAGCGAGGATCTGTGGACGACGCTCGTCTGGGGGCGGCCTCCGTGCGGCGTCAGGCCGCGGCGGCGTCCTGCGGAACGTCGTCCACCTCGTCGACAGGTCGCCGCCCCCGCTCCCGCTCCGCGCGCAGCGCCGGCAGGAAGCACAGCACGCCGAGGACGCTGAACGCCCCGCCGAGCATCATCGCGAGCGACGTCGACGCCGTCTGCGCCACCCAGCCGAGAGCGGGCGACGCGACGGCGTACGACGCGAAGCCCACCATCGACGCCAGGGACAGCACCGTGGACCGGTTGTCCCGCCGTGCCTCGCGGTGCAGCAGCGCGTTGTAGCTCGGCCCCGAGCTGCCGTGCAGCCCGTACGTGACGAGGTAGGCGACCACGAGCATCCCGGGCCCGCCGGCCAGCCCCATCCACACCGCGCCGAGCCCGTTGAGAACACGCGCCGCCATCGCCGTGCGGGCCACCCCGAACCGGCGGCTGGTGAGTCCGCACAGCGCCGCGCCGAGAGCGAAGGTCCCCCAGCCGACCGAGGCGACGGGACCCATGACGGCCGCCGCCTGCGCCTCGCCACCGAGCAGCTCCGCCATCCGGACGGGTTGCAGGGACTCGAAGACCACCATCGCCGCGGCCGTGAAGAGCTCCACCAGCAGCAGGCCGCGCAGCACGCGGCTGTCCCGGGCGAGACGCAGGCCGGAGGCGACGACGGCGGGCATCTGCCGTGCCGATCCGACGGCCGACCGGACCGCCGCACGCCACCGGCGTCGTCCGACCGGCACGACGACCGTCCCGGTGTCGGCCGGACGACGCGGAGCCTCTCGGACGAGCAGCGTGACCATCACCAGGTGCACCACGGCGAGGACGCAGTACGTGGCGTACGGGAGCGCGAGCGCCGACCACGCGGCGAACGGGTGCCACCAGATCAGCCCGCCCGACACGAGCGCGCCGAGGGCGATCGACACCCCGAGCACGGTGCCCTGGTGCGCGAGCGTGCGGTCGACGTCCGCGCCCGGATGCTTCGCGTGCGCGGCGTCGACGAACCACGCCTCGAGCGGGCCGGAGTCCAGCGCCCGGAACATGCCCATGAGCGCCGACGCGACGAGGAAGGCCCAGAAGGACTGCGCCAGCAGGAACGTGGCGGCCGCCAGCACCTGCACCACGGCGGAGGCGACGAGCATGGGACGTCGCCCGACGGCGTCGGCGGTGCCGCCGGTCGGGAGCTCGAGCGCGAACACGACGAGGCCCATCACCGAGGCGAGGGAGAGGGTCTGGGCCACGGTGAGGCCGCGCTCGATCGGCAGCAGCGTGGTGACCGTGACGACCAGGCCGACCGGGAACCACCGGGTGGCCGAGAGCAGGAGGAAGACGCGCTGCGGGCTCATGACTCGTCGTCCTTGCTCTCGGGCCCTTCGTCGACGGCGGCGGTCCCGGTACCGGGCACGTCGTCGGCGTCGAGCGGGAAGAGGAACCGCCACAGGTGCAGGCGCCGCGCGCGCGGGTCGCCGGTGCCGACGCGCAGGTACCTGTTGACGACGGCCTCGAGCTCGTCCGCCATCGCGGCCGCCTGCTCGGGCGTGACGTCCACCCAGGTGTCGGTCATGCCGGCGACGTCGGTCCACTCCTTCGGCCAGTTCTCCTGGACGTCGAGCCAGTGGGCGTAGTTCGTGTCGAACTGCCGGTGGTAGTCGCGCACCAGCCAGCCGAGGGCGGTCTGGGCGTCCTCGTCGCCGCCGAAGTCGGAGTCGCGCCAGCCGTGGCTCTGCGTGGCCGCCGCCCAGAGCCGCTCCTTGCCGCGCCCCTCCTCGGTGTCGGTCACGAGGCCGACGGACGCCAGCTTGCGGAGGTGGTAGCTCGTGGCGCCGGTGTTGGTGGCCAGCTCGGCCGCGAGCGCCGTGGCCGAGGCCGGGCCACCGCGACGGAGCGCGCCGAGCAGCCGGGAGCGCAGCGGGTGGGCGAGGACCTTCGCGGCCTCGGCGGTCAGCTCGAGGTGGGTGTACGGGCGCTCCGGCGTCGGTTCCATGCGTGCACAATAACCATGCACAACTCTTGTGCACAAGACTTCTGCACAAGAGTTGTGCATGAGATCCCGGACGCCGCGGCGGTCCGCCCGGCTAGGCTCTGGCCCGTGACCGACCGACCTGGACCACGCGAGACGTCACCACCCGTGACGACGACGTCGCGGTCGCGCGTCGCCGCGTTCTTCGACCTCGACAAGACGATCATCGCGACGAGCTCCTCGGCCGCGTTCTCCAAGCCGTTCTACGCCGGGGGCCTCATCACGCGCGGCGACGTGCTGCGCAGCGCGTACGCGCACCTCCTCTTCTACGCGGGCAACGCCGACGCCGACCAGACCGAGCGGATGCGCAAGCACCTGTCCGAGCTCGCCACCGGCTGGGAGGTGAGCAAGGTGCAGCAGATCGTCGCCGAGACGGTGCACGAGCTCATCGACCCGTACGTCTACGCCGAGGCCGTGGAGCTCATCGCCGAGCACCACGAGCTCGGGCACGACGTCGTCATCGTCTCCGCCTCCGGCACCGAGCTCGTCGAGCCGATCGCGACCGTGCTCGGCGCCGACCACGTCGTCGCCACCCGCATGGCGGTCGAGGACGGCCGGTACACCGGCGAGATCGAGTTCTACGCGTACGGGGAGCAGAAGGCCGAGGCCGTGCGCGAGCTCGCCGCCCGGCGCGGCTACGACCTCGAGCGCAGCTACGCCTACTCCGACTCCGTGACGGACGCCCCGATGCTGGGAGCCGTCGGGCACGGCTTCGCCGTCAACCCCGACAAGACGCTGCGCCGCGTCGCCGCCGAGAACGGCTGGGGCGTGCTCACGTTCTCCCGCCCCGTGGCCCTCCGCTCCGCGATCCGCCCGCCCGCCGTGGCGCTCGCCGCGGGCGGCGTCGTCGTCGCCGGCGTGGCCGCCTGGCTGCTCCGCCGCTGGTGGCGGCGTCGGCACGCCTGAGCGCTTGCACGCCCGCCCGGGCGGGCGTTCCATGGGGGGAGACAGCCGGGCGCCGGGACCCACGCTAAGGAAGTCCCCGGTTGAGGACCCACTCGGTGGGAACGACCCCACCCAGTGATCGGACCAAGCGCCTGCTACCCGCGTCCGGGCTGGCGAGAACGGCGCTCGGTGTCCTGCAACCCGGGCGCCGTCCTCGTGCCGGGTCAGGTGTCTCAGTCCGCGGGCTGCCGCTCCGGCACGCCCGCCCACTCGTCGGCGAGGACGGCGTAGGTGTACCCGTCCACCCAGCCCAGCTCGTCGTGCCACGAGTCGCGGACGCCGTGCTGCTCGCGCCGCATGCCGAGCTTCTCCAGGACCCGCCACGACGCCTCGTTCGCCGCGAAGCAGCCGGCGGTCACGCGGTGCAGCCCGAGGTCGGTGAACGCCACGTCCAGCAGCGCGCCCGCGACGGCGGTCGCGATCCCCCGCCCCGCGTAGGCCGGGTCCACGAGGTAGCCGATCGAGCCCTCGGCCTTCCGCCAGGCGTCGCTCCGCGGCTGCCCCATGCCGTCGTCCACTCCCAGCGACGCCGTCGCGACGACGACGCCGTCCAGCTCGGCCAGGATCCTCTGGTCGTAGGGGTCGTCGAGCGTGCGGCGCCACGAGGCGCGCAGGTCGTCGGCGTCCTGCGTGGTGCGCAGCAGCCAGCGCGTCACCTCCGGTTCGTTGCGCCACACCAGCACCCGGTCGACGTCGCGGCTCGTCGGGACGCGCAGGCGGAGGTCGCCCACCTCGCGCGGCCAGGACACGTAGGGGGTCGTCATGGTCGACGTCTACCAGCCGGGCCGGTGGACGCGCAGCCGAATTCCGACGACGGCTCGGCGGACGAGGGGTCCGGGAGCACATTTTGCAAGGAGTGCGGCCGAACCGTGGGACGGCGTGACCCCGGTCACGCACGAGGTCTAGAC
>NZ_JBHXAW010000013.1:0-32165 GCF_042726645.1 Isoptericola sp. NPDC060257 | reverse complement strand
GGACTTGATCCTCAAGTCGGCGGTTTGAGGATCAATTCAGCACGCTCGATGCGTGGGGTCAGCGGCCGCCCGCGGGCTTCTCCGGGTACTCGGCGGGCCGCTTGCCCAGCTCGACGGCGAGCTCGTGGCGTCCCGCGAGGATGTCGGCCCGCTCCTCGTCGCGCTGGCGCAGGGCGTCGGCCTGCAGGTCGGGCGACAGGTGGTCCCAGTAGAGGGTGCCGTCCAGGTGCTGCGCCTCGTGGATGAAGGCGCGGGCCAGGAACCCGCGGCCCGACAGCTGCACGGGGCCGCCGTGCTGGTCGACGCCCCGCACGGTGGCGGCGCCGGGCCGCTCCAGCGGCTCGTACGCGCCGGGCACGGACAGGCACCCCTCGTCCTCGGTCTCGGGGTCGGCGTCCGCGTCCATCTCGAGGACCGGGTTGACCACGTGCCCCACGTGCCGGTCCCCGCGCTCGTCCGTGACGTCGTACACGAACAGCCGCAGCCCGACGCCGACCTGCGGCGCCGCCAGCCCCACGCCCTCGGCGTTCTCCATCGTGGCGAACATGTCGTCGATCAGGCGCGCGAGCTCCGGGGTGGAGAACTCCTCGACCGTCGCCGCCGGCGCGTGCAGCACGGGCTCGCCGATCTCGGTGATCCGCAGCACGCGGCCGCGCGCCGCCTCCGGCGCCTGGGCCGGGTACGGGTCGGCCGGCTCCCCCAGCAGGTACGTGGTGGGCCGACGTCGACCGAAGCTCCAAGCCATGGGACAGAGCCTAGGCGAGGGCGGCGGGGCCGGGCCGCGCTCCGACCGGTGGCGGCCCGTGCCCGACCGGCGAGCACCCGGCGTCCGCGACACCCTGGCAGTGCCGTCGTCGCCCCGAGGAGGTGCCCGTGACCCGCTCCCCCGACCGCCCCGGCGCCGACCGCTGGGTACCCGACGGCGCGGCGCGCCGCGACGTCGACGCGCTCACGCGGGCGGCGCACGCGTGCCGGGGGTGCGAGCTCTGGCACGACGCCACGCAGGTCGTGTTCTCCACCGGGCCGCCCGACGCCGACCTCGCGCTGGTGGGCGAGCAGCCCGGCGACCGCGAGGACCGGGAGGGCGAGCCGTTCGTCGGCCCCGCGGGCCGGGTCCTCGAGGACGCGCTCGAGACCGCCGGCCTGGAGGCCGCGTCGGTCTACCTCACCAACGCCGTCAAGCACTTCCGGCACGTCGAGCGACCGGAACGCGGCAAGCGCCGGCTGCACAAGACGCCCGACGTCGCGCACGTGCGCGCGTGCCTGCCCTGGCTGGAGGCCGAGCTGGCCGCCGTGCGGCCGCGCGTCGTCGTCGCCCTCGGCGCGACCGCCGCCCGCGCCGTGCTGGGCGCCCCCGCGCGCATCGGGGAGCTGCGGGGCCGGCTGCTCGACGCCCCGGAAGGCGGCGCCCTCCCCGGCGCTCCCGTCGTCGTGACCACCCACCCGTCCGCCCTGCTGCGGCTGCGCGACCGCGCCGGCTGGGACGACGCCTTCGCCGCGCTCGTGGCGGACCTCGGTACCGCGGCACGGGCCGCCCGCGCAGCCTGACCTCGGGGGTCCCCCGGAGCCGCGTCATACCCCAGGGGGACCCGTGCCCAGGAGGAATCCGCTCGTGGTCCGACGCGGCCGGCGGCCCGCCGCGGGCACCGTAGGTGTCATGACACCTCTGCTGAGCGCGCGTGGCCTGACGATGCAGTACCCCGGCGGGGTCACGCCCGCCCTGGACGGCGTGGACCTCGACATCGCCGCCGGCGAGTCGGTGGCGATCATGGGCGCGTCCGGCTCCGGCAAGACGACGCTGCTGCACTGCCTCGCGGGCATCCTGCGGCCGACCGCCGGGTCGGTCACCTTCGCGTCGGGGCAGGGGCCGGTGCGGGTCGAGTCGCTGGACGACGCGGCCCGGTCGCGGCTGCGGCGCGAGGAGCTCGGCTTCGTGTTCCAGCAGGGTCTGCTGCTCGACGAGCTCACGGCGCTCGAGAACGTGGCCGTGGCCCGGATGCTCGGCGGGGTGCCGCGCGGCCAGGCCGAGGCGGAGGCCGCGCAGTGGCTGCAGTACCTGGGCCTCACGGGCCTGGAGCAGCGGCGCCTCGGCGAGCTGTCGGGCGGCCAGGCGCAGCGCGTCGCGATCGCCCGCGCCCAGGTGACGGGCGCCCGGCTGATCTTCGCCGACGAGCCCACCGGCGCCCTGGACTCCGCCACGTCCGTCGAGGTGCTCGACCTGCTGCTCTCCGCCACCGCGCAGGGCCGCACGCTCGTCGTCGTCACGCACGACGCCGACGTCGCGCGCCGCTGCGCCCGCACCGTCGTCCTGCGCGACGGCCGCGTCGTCTCGGACACGGCGGCCCCGTCCGCCCCGGCCGCCGCCGAGGTGTCGCGATGACCGCCACCGCCCCGGCACCCGCGCCGGCCGCCGTGCCGGGCGCGCGACCGGCCGGAGCCCTCGCGACGGCCGTCCACCTCGCCCCGCTCTTCCGGCGTCGGCGCGACGGCGACCGCCTGGCCACCGCGCTGCCCGTGGCGAGCTTCGCCGTGGTCACGGCCCTGCTGCTCGTGGTGCTGGGCGGTGCGCAGGCATTCTTCGGCTGGGACGACGAGCTCGCCTCCACCTACGAGACGCTCGCCGTCATCGCGGTCGTGCTGCTCCTCGTGCCCCTGGCGACGGTGGGCGCGTCCGCCGCCCGCCTCGCCGCCCGACGGCGCGACGAGCGGCTGGCGTCCCTGCGCCTGCTCGGCGCGACCACCGGCACGATCACCGCGCTCACCGTGCTCGAGGCGGCGGTGACGGCGCTGGCCGGGGCCGTCCTCGGCGTCGTGCTCTACGCGGTCCTCGCCCCGCTGGTCGGTCTGCTGCACTTCCGCGGCGAGGCGCTCGGCGCGCAGATGTGGGTGCCCTGGTGGTGGCTGCCGCTCGCCGTGCTCGGCGTCGCGCTGCTCGCCGCCGCGAGCGCCGTCGTCGGCCTGCGCGCCGTCGTCGTGACGCCGCTGGGCGTGCGCACCCGGCAGAAGCCGGGCACCGCGCACTGGGTGCGCGTCGTGATCGCCGTCGGCGTGCTCGTCGTCGGCCTGGGGCTCATGCAGATGCTGGACGTGCTCGGCGAGATGGGCGGCATCGTCGCGATCGTCGGGACGCTCGCGGCGATCTTCGGCGGCATGCTGCTCGCCCTCGACGCCCTGGGCCCGTGGTTCGTCCGCGTGCGGGCGCGGCGCCAGGCGCGCAAGGCGCAGACCGTGCCGCGGGTGCTCGCCGCGCGCATGATCCTCGAGGACCCCAAGGCGGCGTGGCGCCAGGTGAGCGGCGTGGCGATGACCAGCTTCGTCGGCGTCTTCGGCGCGGTCGGCCTCGCCATGACCAGCATGACCTCGACCGACGGGATGGATGCGAGCGAGCGGTGGCTCCTGCAGGACATCTCGACCGGCGTCCTCGTCACCGTGGCGGTGTCGTTCCTCATGGTCGCGTGCTCGGTGGGCATCAACCAGGCCGCCTCGACGCTCGACCGGGCCGCCGTGCACGTCTCGCTCGACCGGCTCGGCGTCCCGCGCGAGGTGATGGGCGAGGCCTCCCGGCGCGCCGTGATGTCGGCCCTGTGGATGGTGGCCGGCGGCTCGGCGCTCTGCGCGGCCGTGCTGCTGTTCCCGCTGGTCGGGATGGCGATCTTCGTCCAGCCCGTCGCGATCGTCACCGCGCTGGCCGTCTTCGCGCTCGGGTTCCTCGCCGTCCGCGGTGCGGCCGCGCTCAGCGCCCGCCTCGTGCCGGGGATCCTCGCCCGGCCCGAGCGCGCGCTCTGACGTCGCGGGTCAGGCGGCGGAGCCGTCGGTCTTCTTCCCGGTCTCCCGCTCCCAGGCGTCGAGCTGCTGGGTGAGCGCCCGCGCCAGCTCGAACACCTGCTGCGGCGGGATGCGTACCCGGGAGACCACCTTGCCCGGCACCACGCGGCCGGTGACCGCCCCGGTGTCGGGGTCGGTCACCGGCTGCGGCGGCTTGGTGGCCGCGACGAAGTCGATGACGAACGAGGTCGACGTGTGCCACAGCGACGCGAAGTCCGCCGGGACCCCTCCCTCGAGCTCGGCGGGGACGTCGATCTTGAACTTCACCTCGTTGTTCGCCATGGCCCCCACTGTCGTCCCCCTGCGGCCCGGTCGCCAACAGCCCGGCGACGGGCGCGCCGCGGCGGCCGCGCGACGAGCAGCGCCCACACCACGAGCCCCACGACGAGGGCCCAGAAGGCGGACCCGACGCCGAGCACCACGAGAGGGCTGGCCGCCGTGAGGAACGTGGCCGTCGCGGCGACCCGGTGCGACTCGTCGCGGAGGGCGGCCGCCAGGGCGGAGCCGAGGGTGGTGAGCAGCGCGAGCCCGGCGACCGTCTCGAACACCCCGGCCGGGGACGCCGCGACGAGCGCCGTGACCAGCGGCGACAGGACGGCGAGCACGAGGTAGGCCCACCCGGCGCTCTGCGTCGCGACCCAGCGACGCGGGGGGTCGGGGTGCGCCTCGGCCGATGCCGGCAGCGCCGCCGTGATGGCGGCCAGGTTGACCGCGTGGCCGCCCGCGAACGCCCCCACCATCGTTCCGGCCCCGGTGACCAGCAGCGTCTCGCGCCAGGGGACGGCGTAGCCGAAGGAGGCCAGGACGCTGACCCCGGGCACGTTCTGCGACGCCATCGTCACGACGTACAGCGGGAGGGCGATGCCCACGACGGCGGGCAACGTGAGCTCGGGCGTCGTCAGCACGAGGCCCGGCGGCCGGAGCCCGAGGGTGGTGTCCCCCGCGGCCGCCGCCGCCAGGACGAGGACGACGGCGAGCCCGAAGGCGACGGGCGTGGCCCACCGCGGCGCCAGGCGTGCGAGGACGAGCCACACGACGATCACCGGCCCGACGAGCAGCGGCGCGGTCGTGACGGCGACCAGCGGCTCCAGGCACAGCGAGAGGAGCACCCCCGCGAGCATGGCCTGGGCCACGGGCACGGGGATGGCCGCGACGAGCCGCCCGAGCGCGGGCCACGCCGCGGTGAGCCCGATCAGGGCGCCGCACACGACGAACGCCCCGACGGCGGCGGGCCACCCGCCGGCGACCCCGCCCGCGCCTGCGAGGACGGCTGCGCCGGGCGTCGACCATGCCAGGGTCAGGGGCGCGCGGTGGCGGCGGCTGAGCCAGATCATCCCGAGCCCCTGGACGACGCACAGCACGAGGAGGCCGGACGCCGCCTGCGCCGGCGTGGCACCGACCGCCCGCAGCCCCGTGACGACGACCGCGAACGAGCTGGTGAAGCCGACGAGGGCGGCGACGATCCCGACACCGACCGGCTGCGCGAGCGAGCGTTCCACGAACGGAACGGTAGGCCCGACCCGCCGCGTTCCGCAAACAGAACGCTAGGATGACGCCGTGCGATCCGCCGAGCTCTCCGCGCTCATCGGCGAGCGCCTCACCTCCGCCCGCGCCGTCCGGGGGCTCTCCCTCGGGGCCCTCGCTCGCGCCGCCGGGATCGGCAAGGGCTCGCTGTCGGAGATCGAGGGCGGGTCGCGCAACCCGAACCTCGCCACCCTCTACGCCCTCGCCGGCGCCCTCGACGTCCCGATGTCGTGGCTGCTCGCCGAACGCGCGGGGGCCGAGGTGTCCTCCCCCGGCATCCACACCCGGCTGCTGGCCGCCACGCAGGAGGACGAGGTCACGGTGGAGGTCTTCGCCCTGCGGCTCGACCCCGGCCCGATGCACCGCTCGGAGGCGCACGGAGCCCACGTGACCGAGCACCTGCTGGTCACCCGCGGCCGGGCCGAGGTCGGCCCCCTCGACGCCGCCGTCGAGCTCGGCGTCGGCGAGTCCCTGCAGTGGACCGCCGGCTCCCGGCACGGGTACCGCGCGCTGGGCGGGGCGCCGGCCGAGGCGGTGCTCACGATGTGGTGGCGTCGCACCAAGCAGGACTAGTCAGACAGATCCCCTTCGACCGACCGGCTCCCGGCACCGGCGGTCGGCCCGCTGACCGGCGACTCAGCCCGCCTGGGTGCCGACCAGCGCCAGGGCGAGGATCGTGAGGTCGAGCCACCGGCCGAACGTGGTGCCCACCTCGGGCAGCCGGCCGACGTGGGTGAACCCGAGGGACTCGTGCAGCCGGCCGGACGCGGTGTTCCCGGCCTCCCGGTGACGGGGCGTCACGGCGTCGGGCGCGGCGCCTCGTCGTCGGGGCGGAACCGGTCGAGCTCGGCTCGCGTGAACCCCACCCGCTCCGTCTCCCGCCCCTGCGCCGCGCCCAACGCGTCGGCGAGGTCCTTGGCCGCCTCGAGGCGGTGCCCCCGCCGTCGCCGGTCGCGCGGACCGCCGCCACGGCGGTAGGCGCGCCGCTGCTTCCAGGCGCCCGCGAGCGCGTCGGCCTCCTCCGGGGTGAGGGTGCCGTCGTCGACCTCCGGCGCCATGAGGTCCCGCATGGCCGCCCGCTCCGGTGCGACGGTCACGTGGAAGACGACGAGGACGACGACGATCGCGACGACGACCTGCAGCACGAGGAGCGTGATGACGAGCGGGCCGTTGCCGGCAGCGAGGGCGGAGGTGCTGTCCCACGCCCAGTGCAGCACCATCGCGACCAGGCAGAACAGCAGGCCGCGCCCGACCAGGCGCCGCTGCGCGACGGTGCCCACGAGGTACACCACGCCCGCCCCGAAGATCGCGGAGTACAGGATGTGCGACGTGAAGCCGGTGCCGAGGCGCAGTACCACGGTGTGCAGGCTGGAGCCGACCGGGTCGACGCCGAACCCGTCCGGCGCGGAGTTCAGCGCATAGAGGATGTCCTCGAGGATCTCGAATCCGAGGCCCACGAACGCCCCGACGACGAAGCCGTCGAACGCCGTGCGCAGCACACGCGGGGCGATGAACATGAGCAGCAGGACGCCCGCCCCCTTGCCCCACTCCTCCATGAACGGGGCGGCGAGACCGGCGCCCCAGTCGACGGCGAACGCCGGGTCGACGAGCTTGGCGTACAGGCTGAGCAGCGCCGCGTTGCCGTGCAGCGCGATTGCCCAGGTGGCGGCGAACCCGCCCCAGAGGAAGGCGGCGACGCGCAGGTCCAGTGGCTGACGGGAGTAGCGGTCGATGTGCGTGGTGAACCACCAGAACAGCACGGCGTAGACGCTGAAGATCGCCGCCGAGATGCCCAGGGGCTCCCCGTAGGCGGGTCCCTGGCTGCGCACCTGCGAGACGGTGAACCAGAGGCCGTAGGCGATGACCGCGACGAAGACCCAGAGGCAGGCGTTGCGGGGCTGGACCCACGAGACGCGCTGGCCCCAGCCGACGTCGTCGGCCACCTGCGCGCGCCGGTCGAGCAGCTCCGTGCGGGTCATGAGGCCTCCACCGACGTGACGGGACGGATCGAGCGGATCATCCGGATGATGTCGGCCTCGATCTGGTCGTCGTCCGTCTGATCCGGGCCCGAGGCGACCACCTCCACGCCGGTCCCGTCGAAGACGTACGCCGCGACGAGCCCCGCCCCGCTGGCGAACGTGAACCGTCCGGCGACACCCCGTGCGCCCTGGGAGGTGTGGAACGTCTCCACCTGCCCCATGTCGATGGTGACGCCGTCGCTCAGCCGCTCGTTGTTCTTCTGCAGCTGCGCCATCAGCTCGGCGGGCGTCCCGTCGAAGGTGTCGGAGACGACCGAGAACGTGAAGCCGTCCTTCGACACCTGGGCCGTGTTCGGGAAGCCACCCGACTCCGGCGGGTCCGACGCGAGCACGCCGGAGTCGATGCTCCACCCGGCGGCCGGGTCGAACTCGACCTGGTCGACCCGGATGACGTCACCCGCCCGCGCCGGGTCGTCCACCGGGACCGCCCGGTCCAGGGCGGGCAGTCCCCACACCGCCAGCGCGACCAGCAGGACCACGATCGCCGCCGGCAGCAGCGTCGTGCGGTCCATCCCGAGCCAGCGACGCTCCACCGGCACCCAGTCCGGCGGCACGCTCTGGTGCTCCGGCGCGACTTCCGCTCGCATGGCCCTCCCCGGACGCCACGGACGCCACACCGGCGCCCGGCAGCGCGGAGATCGCGCGGCAGTACGGAAGATCGCACGTTCCGGAGAGAAGCGCGCGGCGAACGCTCCCCGGGTGCGGCGTGCGCCGAGGTATCAGACCGCCGCCGCGCACGTCGTTCCCAGCAGGGGCCGGTGCGCCCGGCCCGACGCACCACCGAGGAGCCCTCCGATGTCCGCGATCGACGCATCCGCCACCGCCGCGACGACGGCCGCCCCGGCGTCGTCGGCCCCCGTCCCGGCGCCCGTCCCCACCCCGGTCGCGGCGCCCGAGGCCTCCGGCGCGACCGGGCACGCCACGGTGTCGCCCCGGCTGCGCACCGCCGCGTACGTCGTCGCACTCGTCGTCGGCGCGCTCGCCACCGCCGCGTCCACCATCACCGCCGCCGTGGCGCCGGACTCCGCGCAGACCGTCACCGCCGTCGGCGGCGCCGTCGCCGGCCTGTTCGCCACCATCTCCGGCGGCCTCGGCACCGCCTACCGTCCGACCTCGTCGCGCGGCACGCCCTGACCGGTCGTCAGTCGTCGTCGCACTCCGGGCACTGCGCGGAGAGCTCCTCCAGCGCGGCCTCGTGCCCCCGGCACGTGAGGTGCCAGCCGGTGTTGGCGATGATCGCGTGGCTGACGGTGCTCGGGCCCGACTCCGTATGGACCACCGCCGCCGCGATCCCCTGACCGCACACCAGGAACCTGGTCGACGCCACATACTTCACCGTGGCCATCCCGTCACCGTCGTCCGAGCCCTCGATGCACGCTTCCCGGCCGGACCGACAGCGCGGGCCGCCGGGCGGCGGTACGGCGCCCTCAGCTTCCGCTTGCCGGGAGCCGCGATCGTCGTGAAGTTAATTTCGATTCACGCTGGGGTGGATCGGGGACCACATCACGAGGGATCGGACGGCGCCCACGCAGCCCATCGACATCGACATCCCGACGATCAACAACCCGGACTACGACTAGACCGCACGGCCTGCACCGGGACGACGGTCCGTGGTCACGGCGCCCTCGTCCCGGCCGCGCCCGGGGGCCGCGTCCGCTCGTGGACGCCGTCGAGGTGCGCACGCAGCTCGGGCGGCCCGTGCACGACGAACCCGCACCCGACGGCGAGCAGCCGCAGGGCCAGCCACTCGACGGTGTCCGGGGCGCTGTGCCAGCGGGTGTCCGCGCCGTCTGGGCTGAGGTCGCCGTCCCCGAGGTGGTCGCCCAGCCGGCGGCGGGCCTCGTCGACGGGCAGCCGCAGGGTGACGTCCGCGCGGAGCGTCGGCGCCATCGCCGCCTCGGCCTGCTCCAGGTACGCCGGGACGTCCTTCGCGAGCAACTCGTGGCGTGACCGCGCCCCGGTCGCCCGCAGCGCGCGGACCCGATCCACCCGGAAGGTGCGCCAGTCGGCGCGGTCGACGTCGTACGCCACGAGGTACCAGCGCCCCCGGATCGTGACGACGTGCTGCGGCTCCACGTGCCGCGGCCCGCGCCGACCGTCGCGCGCCTCGTACTCCAGGCGGACCCGCTCGCGGCTCGTCGCGGCGCCCGCGAGCACGGTCAGGACGTCCGGGTCGGCACTGCCACCGGCCGGGCGCTCCCAGGCCATCGCGCTCGCGCCCAGCGCCCGGACGCGGTGCCGCAGTCGGGAGGGCAGCGACCGGCTGAGCTTGCCGAGCGCACGGACCCCGGCGTCCTCGAGCCCCGGCAGGCCGTGCCCGGCGACGGTGCGCAGTCCCAGCGCGACGGCGACGGCTTCGTCGTCCTCCAGGAGGAGCGGTGGCATCGACGTCCCGGCCACGAGGCGGTAGCCGCCGTGGGTGCCGAGCGTCGCCTCGACCGGGTAGCCCAGCTCGCGCAAGCGGTCGACGTCGCGACGCACGGTGCGCTGCGTGACCTCGAGCCGCCGGGCGAGCTCGGGCCCCGACCACGTGCGGGCGGTCTGCAGCAACGACAGCAGGGAGAGCAGACGCGACGTGGGTCCGGTCATGCGGACATCATCGCGCCGATCGAGGACAGGATCGGTCCTCCTTGCTCCGTAGCGTGTCCGTCGACAGCACACGCCCGACGACGGAGACCATCATGAACGCCTCGCAGCGCACGACCCCGGCCGGATACACGAGCGTCGCCCCGTGGGTCGTCACCGACGACACCGGCGCGCTCCTCGACTTCGTGACGGCGGTGTTCGACGGGGAGGAGCTCGGACGCGTCCTCACCGAGGACGGCGCCGTGGGGCACGGAGAGACACGCATCGGCGACACCGTCGTGCTCGCGTTCGACCGCCACCCCGAGTGGCCGGTCATGCCCAGCCTGCTGCGGGTCTTCGTGCCCGACGCCGACGCGACGTTCGCGAAGGCCGTCGCGGCCGGCGCCCACGTCGTGACCGCGCCGTCCGACAGCGCCTTCGGGCAGCGCGGCGGTCGCATCAGGGACCCGTTCGGCAACATCTGGTGGGTGGTGAGCCACGTCGAGGACGTCCCCGAGGACGTCGTCTGGCGGCGCCTCCAGGAGCCGGCCTATGCCGAGCAGATGCGCGTCGCCCAGGAGACTCTCGACGCCGAGCTGAGCGGGCGCGCGCAAGGTCGCAGCAGCGCGCCGGTGCGCTGACGGCCGGTACGACGAAGGCCCGGAACCTCCAGGTTCCGGGCCTTCTGAGCTGAGCCGCCTATCAGAATCGAACTGATGACCTATTCATTACGAGTGAATCGCTCTACCGACTGAGCTAAGGCGGCGTGCCGTGCACCGGCGTGGAACCGGATCAACGAGCGCGCCTACAGTACCTGACGCCCGGGCCCGGCTCCAAAACGGCGGGCCGCTTCCGCGCGACAGCACGCGCTGACCTCCGCATACTCGTGCCCATGCAGCCCACGACGTCGCAGAGCACCGTCATCACCACGGGCCGAGGGTGGTGGTGGAAGACCCTCGTCCTCGGCATCCTGCTGTGGGCCGTCACCGCCGCCGTGACGTTCAGCACGCAGAACTCGAACCTCATCCCGACGGTGATCCTGCTCGGCAGCTTCCTCGTCCCGTTCAGCGTGGTGCTGTTCGTCGTCGAGAGGGCCCACGGCTCGATCGACATCATGCTGCTGCTGGGCGCATTCTTCTTCGGCGGCATCTTCGGCGTGCTGGGCGCGTCGATCCTGGAGTCGCACCTGTCGCCGTCGCTGTGGATCTACGTGGGCGTGGGCGCGATCGAGGAGGCCGTGAAGATCGCCGTGTTCCTGGTGGTCGGCGCCCGGGTGGCGCACAAGACCGGGCTCACGGGCGCGCTGCTCGGCGCGACGGTCGGCGCCGGGTTCGCGGCCTTCGAGTCCGCGGGCTACGCCTTCAACGCGAGCCTCACCCGCCTGGGCCAGATCGACCTGAACTCCCTGCTGCAGACGGAGGCGGTCCGCGGGCTCCTGACGCCGGTGGGGCACGTGCTGTGGACGGCGATCCTGGGCGCGGCGATCTTCGGCGCGGCGTCGGCCGCCGGCAGGTACCGGTTCACCGGCGGCGTGCTGCTCGCCTACCTCACCGTGGTCGCGCTGCACGCCCTGTGGGACTCGATGGGCTTCATCTCCGCGTACCTCGCGATCAAGGTCACCGGCGGGGTGCACTACGAGCTCGCGTACGGCCAGCTGCTGCCCGCCGCGTCCGACAACGCCTCCACCTGGTCGACCGTGTTCTACGTGGTCGGGCTGGTCGTCATCTCCGCGCTGGGCGTGCTGGCCCTGCGGCACTGGTCGCGCACGAGCGCTCAGCAGGTCGCGCCGTCGGCCGGCACGTCCCCGTCCACGAGGTAGGACTCGACGGCGTCGGCCACGCACGTCCGGGACGGCTGGTACGCCGTGTGCCCCTCGCCCTCGTAGGTGAGCAGGACACCGGAGTCGAGGGTGCTCGCCAGGCCCTCGGCCCAGACGTACGGGGTGGCAGGGTCGTTGGTGGTGCCGACGACGAGGATCGGCGCGGCGCCCTTCGCGTGCAGGTCGAACTCCTGCTCCACCTGCGGGTACTCCGCGCCGGCGCAGGTCAGCCCGCCGTAGCCGAAGAACGAGCCCATCGTCGGCGCGTCCTTCTCGATGGCGGCGGCGTCCGCCCGCATCTGCTCGACGTCGGTGGTGGCCCGGTCGTCGAGGCAGCTCACGGCGCGCATCGCCTCCTCCGAGTTGGTGGCGTAGCTCCCGTCCGCGTTCCGGTCGAAGTACTGGTCGGAGAGGTAGAGCAGCGCGTTGCCCGTGCCCTGGTTGATCGCCTCGTCCAGGGCCTGGGTGAGCGCAGGCCAGCTCCCCTGGTTGTAGAGGGTGACGGCGATGCCGTAGAACGCGAGGCTCTGCGTGACCGTGCGGCCCGAGCTCGACGTCTCGTACGGCCGCTCGTAGGCGTGGTCCAGCACCTGCCGGATCTGCTGCATCCCGTCGTCGACCGACCCGGACAGCGGGCAGCTCGCGCCCGCCTGGCAGTCCTGCACGTACGCCCGCAGGGCGTTCTCGAAGCCGACGGCCTGCCCGTGGGAGATCTCCTCCGAGCTGAGCGTGGTGTCGATCGCACCGTCGAGCACGAGGCGGCCGGCACGGTCCGGGAACAGCCCCGCGTACGTCGCGCCGAGCTGGGTGCCGTAGGAGAACCCGAGGTAGTTCAGGGCGTCGTCGCCGAGCACCGCGCGCAGCATGTCCATGTCGCGCGCCGCGCTCTGCGTGTCCACGTGGCCGAGCACCTCGCCCGAGTTCTCGGCGCACGCGCCGTTCCACGCCTCGTACTCCTCCTGCATCGCCTGCAGCCCGGCGTCGGTGCTGCGGTCGAAGTCCTTGGCCAGCGACTCGTCCTTGCGGGCGTCGTCGAAGCACGTCACGGGCGTGGAGCGCTGCACGCCGCGCGGGTCGAAGCCGACGATGTCGAACGCGTCCTGCAGCCGCTTGCCGAAGATCGACCCGTCCGACTGGGCGTCGCTCTGCACGAAGTCGACGCCCGACGCGCCCGGCCCGCCGGGGTTCACCAGGAGCGAGCCCTCCGGGTCCTTGCCGTCCGCCGGGTTACGCACCAGGGACAGCTCGATGCTGCCCGCGTCCGCGTCCTGCCAGGAGAGCGGAGCCGACGCCGTCGCGCACTGCAGGCCGTCCTCGCAGTCCTCCCACTCGAGCGCCTGCCCGTAGTACTGCTCGAACCCGTCCGGCGCCTGCGACGCCGCCGGGCCGGAGGCCGAGCCCACCGGCGACTGCTCCTTGGCGGGCGCCGTGCACCCGGCGAGCAGCACCGCCCCGGCGACGACGACGGACAGGCCGCGCAGGCCGGAGCGAGGACGACTCGTGCGGCGGAGGCTCGGGCGGGGGGTGGTGCGGCGGGCGGTCGGGCGGCGCTCGTCGGAGATCACTCGCCCAACCTACCGTCGCCGCAGCACCTGCCCCGACGTGCTCAGCCCCCGGCAGGGACCCAGACCACCGGGCCCGCGGTGGCGTCCTTCGCGCGCGGCGACACCTCGACCTCGCCCAGGTCGCCGAGGCGCACGGTCACCGGCGTCCCCGCGTCGGCGTCGGGCGGGACGGCGACGGCGCTCGTCGTCGGGGCGTAGTCCATCGTGCACGGGCCCGGATCCGGCTCGACCATGCCGACGACGACGGCCTCGTGCGCGTCGTCCCAGCCGGCCTCGGCCTCGGCCAGGCGCGGGCACGTGCTCGACCCGTACGTCACGACCAGCAGCACGCCGGGCGTGGGCGACCAGGCGACGCCGGCGGGGCTGTCGAACGTCCCCTCCGCGCCCTCGGGCAGGCCGCGCGCGTGCTCCCCGGGTGCCGGCGCGGCTGCGCCGTCGGAGGGTGCCGGACCGACCGACGGGCTGGTCGACGGGGTGGGCGACGGCGACGCCGGGGTGGACGACCCGGACGTCGGCCCGCTTCCCGGCGAACCACCGGAGGCGCAGGCCGTCACGAGCACGGCGAGAGCGGCCGCGGCGCCCGCCAGCAGCGGGCCGCGGAGAGCGCGGAGGGGGCGAGCCGTCACGGGGCGACCGTCTCGCGGACGTCCGCGAACCGCAACCGCTCCGGCGTCTCCTGCGGGGCCGCCTTGCGCAGGAAGTCCCGCCGCTTGGCCGCGAAGCCGCGCCGGTCGTCGAAGATGTCCCGCGCCATCTCGGCGAGCTCGATGGTCCGGTAGTACGACAGCGGGCGGCGGGGCGCACGCACCCGGGCGGCCGCGGCGGCCTCCGCGCGACCCTCCGGCGTCGCCAGCGCGGCGGCGCGGTCGGCCAGCCACGCGGCGAACAGCTGCGGGTCGCGCGGGCCCACGGCGTCCACCAGGCCGGTCCGCGCCGCCTCCGCGACCGACACCGGCAGCTTGTCGCTGAGCAGCCGGTCGGCGTCGACCTCGCCGAGGCGGGACGCGACGGTCCACGTGTGCAGCTCGGAGCCGAAGATGCCCATGTCGTAGTACGGGTTGAGCACCACGCCGTCGCGGGCGACGACGACGTCCGCGCACAGACCCGCCATCACGCCGCCGGCCCCGGCGTTCGCCGTGAACGCGGCCACGGTGAGCTGGTCGGCGGCGGCGATCGCCTCGCACAGGTCGTCGATGGCGCGGATGTTCGCCCATGCCTCCGCGGCCGGGTCGGCGGCCGCCTCGATCGCGCCCAGGTGGATGCCGTTGGAGAACGCGTGCTCGGTGCCGCGCACCACGAGCACCCGGGTGTCCTCCGTGAGCGCCTTCTCCACGGCCGTGGTCAGCCGGCGGCACTGGGCGGTGTGCATGGCGCCGCTGTACGACCGGATCGTGAGGTAGCCGACGTCGCCGTCGCGCTCGTAGACCGATTCCGCGAGGGCCGCCGGTGCCGGACGGAACGGCACCCCGGCGACGTCGAGCACCCACGACGCGGGCAGCTTGGTGCCGCGCTTCTCGGCCAGGGTCGCGGCGTACCCGACCCACAGCGTGCCGTCTCCGGTGGCGATCGCCACGGCGTCCTCGTCGCGCCCCACCACCATGCCGGGGGCGGCCAGCGGTCCACCGGCTCGGGGACGGCCACGGCGTCGAACAGGCAGAAGCGCGCGCCCTGCAGCGTCGCGGGGGCGCCGGGCGCGCCGTCGGCCGCGGCGATCGTGCGCGCCAGCTCGGCGGCGGGGCGGGACAGGTCGAGCTCGAACGCGGCCCGGCGCAGCAGCGGCAGCTCGCCGGTGCCCGGCACCTCCCGCTCGAGGCGGTCGACCGGCGTCGGCTCCTCCCCCGCCGCGACCTTGCGCAGCACCTCCTCGACGCACACCAGCGCGGCGTCGGCCACGAGCCCGTTGTACAGGGCGCTCTTGGCGATCGGCGCCTGCTGACCCGTGGGCAGGGCGAACGTCGACGTCGCCCACACGGGGCCGGCGTCCATCTCCTCCACCGTGGACAGGGCCGTCACGCCCCAGCGGTCGCGGCCGTCGAGGATCGCGTGGTCCAGGGAGGAGGGGCCGCGGTCCCCCACCGGGCCCGGGTGCACGACCACGGTGGTCCAGCGCCGCCACACGTCCTCGGGCACGCGGTGCTTGAGGAACGGCGCGAGGATCAGGTCCGGGCCGATCTCCTCGACCCGCGCCGTCAGCTCCTCCGGCGAGCCGAACGCCGGCGCCAGCTCGACGCCCACGTCGTGGCCCCGGTCCGCCAGGTGCCCCCACACGCGCTGCGTGAGCCCGTTGAACGCCGAGACGAGCAGCAGGATCCTCATGCCAACCCCCAGTCTGGTCGCGGGGCCACCATGGCCCCCGCCGCGGAACACCTCACCGCATGAAGGGGTGATGAGGCAACTGTCGCCGCAGGGACACGCGCGGGATGGTCAGCCCTGGGGGCGGAGCGCGACGGCCATCGCCTCGAGCGCCAGGAGCGGCGCCACGTTGCCCTCGAGCCGCTCGCGCGCGACGCCGATCGCGTCCATCCGGCGGATCGTCTGCTCCGGCGTCGAGTCCGCCGCCAGCGCGCGCACGGCGCCGTCGTGCTCGGCGTTCACGAGCTCGACCGTGGCGCCCAGCTGCACCACGAGCACGTCCCGGTACAGGGACAGCAGGTCCACCATCGACCGGTCGAGCACGTCACGCTGCCGGCGCGTGGCGCGCCGCTTCTGGTCGTCCTCGAGCTGCTTGAGCTGCGAGCGCAGCCGGGGCGGCAGGGTGTCGCCGTCCTGCACGCCGAGGGCGCGCATCAGCTCCGCCTTCTCGACGGCGTCGCGCTCGGCGGTGGCCGCCAGGGCCTCGGCCTTCGCGACGTCCACGAGCTCCCCCGCCGCGAGGACGGCGTCCCCGACGCCGCGGATGCGCCGCGCGATCTCGAGGACGGCGTCGCGGCGCTCGCGCGCGTCGGCATCGCGGGCGAGACGCCGCGCCAGCCCGACGTGCGACTGCGCGGCGCGCGCGGCCGTGAGCGCGACCGCCGGGTCGACGCCGTCGCGGCGCACGAGCAGGTCCGCCACGTCCTGGGCGGGAGGCACCCGCAGCACGACGCCGCGGCATCGGGAGCGGATGGTGGGCAGCACGTCCTGCGCGCTCGGGGCGCACAGCACCCAGACGGTGTGCGGCGGGGGCTCCTCGATCGCCTTGAGCAGCACGTTCGTGGTGCGCTCGGCCATCCGGTCCGCGTCCTCGACGACGATCACGCGGTACCGGCCGGACGACGGCGTCCGCGCCGCGGTCATGATGAGGTCACGCACCTCGTCGATGGTGATGACGACCTTGTCGGTGGCCACGACCGTGAGGTCGGGGTGCGTGCCGGCGAGCGTCGTGGTGCAGGCGTGACACCTCCCGCAGCCGCCCGTCTCGCCGTCCGTGCCGGTGCACTGCAGCGCCGCGGCGAACGCCCGCGCCGCGACCGACCGACCCGAGCCGGGCGGGCCGGTGAGCAGCCACGCGTGCGTCATCGCGGCCGGGTCCGTGGCCGCGCGGAGCAGGGTGGCGACGGCGTCCGGCTGCCCGACGACGTCGTCCCACACGCTCACTCGAAGCCCTCCCCGGCCGTGCCCTGCTCCGTGCCCTGCGCCATGTCCTGCGCCGTGTCCCGGTCGGTGTCCCGCGCGGCCGCGGCCTCCTCGACCACGGGCGTGAGGTCGAGCCGGGCGGCGACGTCGACGCGCACCTGCGCCTGCACGTCGTCCAGGCTCGCCGAGGCGTCCACCACGACCCAGCGCTCGGGATCGGCGGCGGCCCGGCGCAGGAACGTGTCGCGGGTGCGGCGGTGGAACTCGTCCCCCGCGCTCTCCAGCCGGTCCGGCTCGCCCGACAGCCGAGCGGCCCCGACCATCGGATCGAGGTCCAGCAGCACGGTGACGTCGGGGAGCAGGTCGGCCGTGGCCCACAGGGAGAGCGCCTCGACCTCCTCCTCCGACAGCTCCCGGCCGCCGGCCTGGTACGCCACCGAGGAGTCGAGGTAGCGGTCGGTCACCACGACGGCCCCGCGCCCGAGCGCCGGCCGCACCACCGTGGCGACGTGGTGGGCGCGGTCCGCCGCGTACAGCAGGGCCTCCGTGCGCGGGTCCAGGTCCTCGCCGTGCAGCACCTCCCGGCGGAGCGTGGCCCCCAGGTCCGTGCCGCCCGGCTCGCGCGTCACGACCACCTCACGGCCGGTGACCTCGTGCAGCCAGTCGCCCAGCAGGCGCACGTGCGTGGTCTTGCCGGCGCCGTCGCCGCCCTCGAACGAGACGAAGTACCCGGGTGCGCTGCTCACTCCCGACACCCTAGCCGCCGTGACCGACGACACCGCCGCCCGCCGTAGCGCCGGGCTCCGTGCGGGGGCACGATGGCAGTGATCCCTCGACACGCAGGAGGTTCGATGTCCACCCAGCCGCAGCCGTCCCAGACCGTGCTCAGCGAGGAAGAGTGCTGGGCGCTGCTCGCAGGGCAGAAGACCGGCCGGCTGGCCACGTCGGTGGCCGGCGAGCCCGAGATCTTCCCCGTGAGCTTCGCGGTCGCCGACCAGCGCATCTTCCTGCGCACCAAGCCCGGCACCAAGCTCGCGGAGGTGACGATCAGCCCCCGCGTCGCGTTCGAGGCCGACGAGATCGGCGACGACGGGGCGTGGAGCGTCGTGATCAAGGGCCGCGCGCAGGTCCTCGAGCGGGAGGAGGACGTGGCCGAGGCCCGCGCGACCGGCCTCGTCAGCTACCTCGAGGACGGCAAGACCATCTGGGTCCGCATCACGCCGAGCGAGGTCTCCGGCCGCCGTCTGGTCCTGGGCGACCTGCGCTGACCGGCGCGAGCGCCCCGCTCACTCCCCCGGGTAGACGACGCCCACCTGGCGACGGACGTCGTCCATGGTGCGCATGACCTCGAGCGTGCCGTCCCACGACATGCGCGGGCTCTCGACGTCCCCCGACGCGATCCGGCGGGCCACCTCGGCCGCCTGGTACTGCTTGCCCTCGCCGCGGAAGCCGTCGTACGCCCAGGTGGCGCCGTCGTGCCGCTCGACGGTGAACGACGTCGGCGCGTAGAAGGTGCGCGCCACCTCGATGCGCCCCTCGGTGCCCGAGATCACGGCCGTGTTGGCGGTGCGCGACCACAGCGTGGTGGACAGCGTGGCCTGCGTGCCGCCGGGGTACCCCAGCACCATGCCGATCTGGCCGTCGACGCCCGTCTCGGTGAGCGCTCCGACGGCGGTGACGGTCTCGGGCGCGCCGAGCAGGTCCTGCGCGAAGGAGACGGGGTACACGCCGAGGTCCAGCAGCGCGCCGCCGGCCAGCCCGGGCGCGTAGAGCCGGTGGGCGGGGTCGAACGGGAACTGCTGCCCGTGGTCGGCGATCACGCCGACGACGCGGCCGATCTCGCCGCGCGCGATCACGCCGCGCAGCGCCGCGACGTGCGGCAGGAACCGCGTCCACATCGCCTCCATGACGAAGACGCCGGCCTCGCGGGCGGCGTCCAGCACCTCGCGCGCCTGCGCCGCGTCCCGGGTGAAGGCCTTCTCGACGAGCACGTGCTTGCCCGCGCGGATCGCCAGCAGCGCGTGCTCGTGGTGGTGCGAGTGCGGCGTCGCGACGTACACGACGTCGACGTCGGGGTCGGTCACCAGGGCGTCGTAGTCGCCGTGCGCCCGGGCGCCCGGGGCGTGCGCGGCGGCGAACGCCTCCGCCTTGGCGACGTCGCGCGAGCCCACCGCCACGACGGACGCCGCCGTGTGCTGCCGGACGCCGTCGGAGAACGACCCGGCGATGTTGCCGGCGCCGAGGACGCCCCAGCGCACGGCCGGCGCGGTCCGCGGGTCGGGCACCGTCCCGGCGAGGTCGTCGGTGGTGAGGCCGGGCGCGAACGAGGCGGGTGTGACGTCGGTCATGGCCGACACCGTACCCGCCTCGTCCGCGCCCTCGCGCGGGTGCCCGCGCCTACTTCTTGGTGTGCGCCACCGACAGGTCGTACCCGGCGTCGAGGAACGTCAGGTCGCCGGTCGGCAGGTTGGACACCAGCGTGGCGAAGTCCCGCTGGTTGCCGTTCGCGCACTTCGTGACGAAGCCGGCCTGGGAGATCTGGTCGCCCGTGAGCCGGTAGACGAAGTTGCCGGCCCCGTCGGTGATCTCGAACGTGTTCGTCACGCCGGGCGTGAGGTCGCACGTCGCCACCACCTGGAGCGTCCAGTTGTTGTCCTGGACCCCGGTGGTCTCGACCCACTGACCGGCCTCGGACGAGACCGCGGCGGCGCCGCCGTCCACGACGACGTCGTCCACGAACCAGCCCGTGTCGAGGTAGGCCGCGTCGGTGGAGTACCGGAATCGCACGTCCGTCGCCCCCGCCGGCAGCTGCGCCGTGAGGTGCACGTACTCCGGCTCGTCCACGAAGTAGGCGCCGCCCGACGTCCCCGTCAGGCCGTTGCCCTCCGTGTTGTTGCCGTGCGGGTCGTCGTCCGTGGTGACGGTCGCGCCGGCGTCGTCGACGAGCGGCACGGTGACCCACTCGCCGCCCACCTGCGCCTCGACGAACCCGTAGTCCCAGCCCTCCTCGATGAAGTGCCAGGTCCAGAAGTCGAGGCTCGCCACGGCGCCGTCCGTCTCGACGTCGAGCACGTTGTCCGACTGGCTCTCGTACCCGCCGTACCAGTGGGTGTCGCCGGTGTGCGGCGCCACCTCGGAGGTGTCCTCGCCGTCCAGCCCCACCGTGACGCGCGGCCCCGGGTTGCGGAACCGCTCCACCTGGATGCCGTACGGCAGGGCGACGGGCGACTGGCCGTTCGCGCGCCGGTCCCACTTGGCGTCCGGCTGGGCGCCCTGGTTGGAGCCGCGGCCCTCCCAGTACTGGTCGTCCGCGATGTCGATCGTCCAGTCCGTGAAGGCCGGGTCCCCGAAGTCGACGGCCTTGATGTCGAACAGGTCGCTGTCCTCGTCGTCGAGGTACACGGCCACGGCCCAGTCCTGGTAGAGGGTCGCGACGTCCGGCAGGTCGGCGCCGGTGGCCGCGTCGAACTCGTCGAGGGCCGCCTGCACGCCGTCCATGCCGTCGGCCTGGTTCGCGAAGATCTGCTGGATCAGCAGGTCCCCGCCGGCCCCGTCGTACGTGAGATCGGGCGTGTAGGTGCCGTCACCGTTGCCGCCCGCGCGCTCCCACAGGTACTGGAAGAACGTGTACGCGGCGCCGTAGTTCTCCAGCCCGCCGGCCCAGCGGGTCAGCGACGTCTCGGCGTAGAACACCTGGTGGTAGGTGAGGTGCGAGCCGCCGACGTCGTAGCCGTTGAGGAAGACGGCGAAGTCCGCGAGGCCCTCGTCCACCCAGGACAGCTCGCCGGGGTCGCTGTAGTGGTGCAGCAGGTGCTCCAGCTCGTGCGCCACGACGCCCTCGTACAGCTCGGGCTGGTCGTTGTCCGGGTCGTCGTCGTTCCACGGGGCGTCGGCGCCTCCGAGCCGGTTCTGCCAGTCGAAGGCGTCGATCACGATGGCGTTCATGCCCACCGAGTCGATGAAGTCGGGCGCGAAGTAGCCGGCCGTGTACGAGGTCTGCTCGCAGTCGTAGTACAGCTCGTCCTGGACGTTGTAGACGACCATGACCAGGGAGTCCGTCGCGGGCTGGGCCGGGTCGGCCGCGTCCATCTCGCCGTAGTGCTCCTCGTCCACGGCGACGATCTGGTTCGACAGCTCGTCGCCGAGGAAGTCGATCTGCGCCTGGGTGAGGGTGAAGTCCTCCGCGGTGAGCTCACCGCACGGCTCGAACTCGTCGTCCGGCGCGTGGTCGAACGACGGGTCGAGGCTGTCCACCCCGGTCGGGGCGCTGCCGTCGAGCGGCGTGCCCGCGGGCACGTAGACGTACACGGGCGTGCCGTCCGGTGTCGTGCCCGAGTACGCGCGGTCGAAGTCCTGGTCGTACGTGCCGCCCGCGGCGCTGTCGTTGATCGGGAGGGTGATGACGTCGTCGCCCGGAAGGTTCTCCGGGTCGGCCGCCGCGACCGCGGGTAGCGACGCGGCGGCGGTCAGGAGCAGCGCGCCCGCGCCGCTCAGGAGGATGGTGGCTCTGCGTCGTGCACGGAGCATGGTGGTTCTCCTCTGGGCCGGTGTCGCACGTCCTTGTGCGGCCATCGCTCATGAAACCACCGTCGGCCCCGCCGCGGGGCATGGTTGCCCGAGGCCGAGCGCCGACGCCCGACGGCTCAGGCGGGAGCGCCCAGCGACGCCGCCACCACCCGGTTCGCGACGTCCCGGACCTGCTCGAGCTCGACCAGGCCCAGCCCGCTCGCGGCGACCACCTTCGCCGGCACCTCCTCCGCCCGGTCCCGCAGCGCGCGGCCGGGGGCGGTGAGGTGCAGCTCGACGACGCGCGCGTCGCCGGCGCCGCGGCGCCGCTCCAGCAGCCCCTGGCGCTCCAGCCGCTTGAGCAGCGGCGAGAGGGTGCCCGGGTCGAGCAGGAGCCGCGAGCTCAGCCCGGTGACCGTCGTCGTCGCGCCGGCGCGGTCGTCCTGCCACAGCCCGAGCATCACGAGGTACTGCGGGTGGGTGAGCCCGAGCGGCTCGAGGATCGGGCGGTAGATCGACACCATCGCCCGGGCCGCCGCGGAGAGCGAGAAGCACGCCTGCGCCTCGAGGCGCAGCGGGTCGTCGGGCAGGTCCATGCGCCCACCCTACGGTTCGACATATAGTTGGCGCACCAATGGTTGGCCCACCAAGTTTTGTGAGGGAGCGTCATGGCACGCCGCGAGGACGACGACCGGACCTGGGGCATGAAGGTCACGGAGAGCCTGCTGCGGTTCTTCGGGCCCGCGTCCATCCGGCGCACGCCGCCGATCCCGCCCAGCGCGGAGGACCTGGCCCGGGACGCCGCGCTCCGCAGCTCGCTGCAGCGCGTCACGCGCCCCGACGGCCACGTGTACCTCGTCGAGCGCAAGGACTGACCCCCCGCTCACAGCACCGGCGGCGCTACTTCTTGGCGGTGGACTTCTTCGCCGCGGGCTTCTTCGCGGCAGGCTTGCGCGTCGTCGTGCGCTTCTTGGCCGGGCCGGCGGCCCGCTTCTCCGCCAGCAGCTCGATCGCCCGCTCGGGCGTGATGCTCTCGGGCGTCAGGTCGCGCGGCAGCGTCCGGTTGGTCTCGCCGTCGGTGACGTACGCGCCGAAGCGGCCGTCCTTGACCACGATCGGCTTGCCGCTCGTCGGGTCGTCGCCCAGCTCGCGCAGCGGCGGGGTGGCCGCCCGGGCACCCCGGCCGCGCTTGGGCTCGGCGTAGATCTTCAGCGCCTCGTCCAGCGTGATCGTGAAGAGCTGCTCCTCCGACGCGATGGTCCGCGAGTCCGTGCCCTTCTTGAGGTACGGGCCGTAGCGGCCGTTCTGCGCGGTGATCTCGTCGCCCGACTCCGGGTCGGTGCCGACCACGCGCGGCAGCGACAGGATCTTCAGGGCGTCGTCGATCGTCACCGTCTCGAGCGTCATCGACTTCAGCAGCGACCCGGTGCGGGGCTTCGGCTGTGCGGCCTTCGCCTTCTTCTGCGCCGCCGCCGACAGGCTCGGGTCGATCTCCGGCAGGTCGAGCACCTCGGTCACGTACGGGCCGTAGCGGCCGTTCTTCGCGATGATCTCGTTCCCGGACACCGGGTCGGTGCCGAGCACCTTGCCGTCCTCCGCGCCCGCGGCCAGGAGCTCGCGCGCCTTCGCCACGGTGAGCTCGTCGGGGGCGACGTCGTCGGGGATGGACGCGCGCGGCGGGTTCTCCCCCTCCGCCACCTCGGCGCCCAGGTCCTCGACGTACGGGCCGTACCGGCCCACGCGCACGCGGATGCCCTCGCCGATCTCGACCGAGTTGATCGCCACGGGGTCGATCTCGCCGAGGTTCTCCACCAGCTCGTGCAGGCCCCAGCCGGTGCTGTCGCCCGAGCCGTCGCCGAAGTAGAACCGCGTCAGCCAGGCCACGCGGTCGCGGCTGCCCGACGCGATCTGGTCGAGGTCGGCCTCCATCTCGGCCGTGAAGTCGTAGTCGACCAGCCAGCGGAAGTGCTCCTCGAGCAGCCTCACGACGGCGAACGCGAGCCACGTCGGCACCAGCGCCTGGCCCTTGGTGCGCACGTAGCCGCGGTCCTGGACCGTCGAGATCGTCGCCGCGTACGTGGAGGGGCGGCCGATGCCGAGCTCCTCCAGCGCCTTGACCAGCGACGCCTCGGTGTAGCGGGCGGGCGGGGTGGTCGAGTGCCCCTCGGCGGTGAGGTCGTCGCCGCGCAGCGGGTCGCCCTCGGCCATGCGCGGCAGCCGCGCGTCCTTGCCCGACGCGCCGGCGCCGTCGCCCTCGGCGACGTCCGTGCCCTCCTCGTAGGCGGCCAGGAAGCCGCGGAAGGTGATGACGGTGCCGGACGCCGAGAACACGGCGTCGCGGCCCGCGAGCTCGCCCGCGGCGTCGGCGAGCGAGGCCCCCAGGCGCACGGACGCCGTCGACCCCTTGGCGTCGGCCATCTGCGAGGCCACGGTGCGCTTCCAGATCAGCTCGTACAGCTTGAACTGGTCGCCGGAGATCTCGCGGGCCACCTGGGCGGGGGTGCGGAACGAGTCGCCCGCGGGGCGGATCGCCTCGTGCGCCTCCTGCGCGCCCTTGTTCTTGGAGGCGTACAGGCGCGGGGCGCCCGGAACGTACTCCGGGCCGTACAGCTCGGCCGCCTGCCGGCGCGCGGCGTCGGTCGCCTCCGCGGACAGCGACGGCGAGTCGGTCCGCATGTAGGTGATGTAGCCGTTCTCGTACAGCGCCTGCGCGGTGCGCATCGCCTGGCGCGCGCTCATGCGGAGCTTGCGGCCGGCCTCCTGCTGCATCGTCGACGTCGTGAACGGGGCGGCAGGCTTGCGGGAGTACGGCTTGGTCTCAAGCGACCGGACGGCGAAGGCGGCGTCCGCGAGGCCCGCGACGACGGCGCGCGCCGACGCCTCGTCGAGCTGGACCACACCGGTACGCACCTTGAGGCGTCCGCGGTCGTCGAAGTCGCGGCCGGACGCCACGCGGTCGGCCCCGAGGCCGGTGAGGCGGGCGCGGAACGCCTGCCCCGCGTCGTCGCCCCCGGTCGGGGCGAACTGCCCGGCGACGTCCCAGTAGTCGGCGGGGACGAACGCCATGCGCTCGCGCTCCCGCTCCACGACGAGCCGCGTCGCGACGGACTGCACGCGGCCCGCGGACAGGCCCTGGCGCACCTTGCGCCACAGGACCGGCGACACCTCGTAGCCGTACAGGCGGTCGAGGATGCGGCGGGTCTCCTGCGCGTCGACGAGGTCCTCGTCGAGCTCGCGGGTGTTCTCCAGCGCCCGCATGATCGCCTCGCGGGTGATCTCGTGGAACACCATCCGCTTGACCGGCACCTTGGGCTTGAGCTCCTGGATGAGGTGCCAGGCGATGGCCTCGCCCTCGCGGTCCTCATCGGTGGCGAGGTAGAGCTCGTCGGCCTCCTTGAGGGCCTTCTTCAGCTCGCGGACCTTCTGCTTCTTGTCCGCGTGCACCTCGTAGTAGGGGTCGAAGCCGTTGTCGACGTCGACGGCGAACTTGCCGTACGGGCCCTTCTTCATGTCCGTCGGCAGGTCGCGTGGCTGCGGCAGGTCGCGGATGTGCCCGACGCTCGCCTCGACCTCGAAGTCGTCACCGAGGTAGCCCTGGATCTTGCGGGCCTTGGTGGGCGACTCGACGATCACGAGCTTGCGTGGCTGGGGCATCCGTTCCTGCTTTCCCTGGTGCTGCGGCGGTGCGGGCGGCGTGCTGCTGCGGCGGTGATGGTGGCCGGCCGACCGGTCATGTCACGGTACGACATCTGCTCGTCACTTCCCCGACACGGCCGCCGGGCGGCACTCTACCGAGACGTGAGGCGGGGCTGCGCGGTGAGCTGGCGGAGCACGAGCAGCGCCGCGAACGCCGCCGCGGTCACCGCGAGCACGCCCAGGGCGCCCGCCGCGTACGCCGTGAGGTCCGGCGACAGGGGCACCGGGTCGCCGTTCGTGACGAGCCCCACCAGCGTGCCCCCGGAGACCACGACGCCCACTGCCGACGCGGCCAGCAGCAGGCCCGCGACGACGTACGACGCGGGCGCCGCGTACGACCCGCCCGGGCGGCGCGGCTCGTCCGTCGACGACGCGGGCGTGAAAGCGCACACGGCGGCCCCCCACGCCAGGACGACGAGCAGCGCGGCGACGACGTCCGACGGGCGGTGCCACTGCCCCACGAGCGTCGAGACGCCGGTGGCCGCCGTGTAGGCGGCCCCGAGGATCGCGACCACCGGCCGCCAGGCCCGCGGCGTGACGAGCAGCAGCGCGACCGACACCGACGCGGCCACGGTGGTGTGCCCGCTGGGCAGCGTGTTGGGGCCGGTCCACCCGGGGAGCAGCTCGGGCCGGTCGAGGACGCCGTGCTTGAGCACCTGCGTGGTGACGTTCGCGCCGCCCACGAGCACCGCGACCTGCAGCGCCAGCACCCAGCGGCGCCGCACCAGGGCGACGAGCATCGCCGCCCCGACCCCCGCGACGACGAAGGCCACGGAGACGACGTCGAGCACCGGCTCCGCGACGCGCCACAGGCGGCCCTGGCCGTGCGTGGCGCCGAGGAACGCGAGCTCGTCGACCCGCTGGCCGGCCGTGGTGCCGACGAAGAGCCGCCAGGTGAGCCACACACCGAGCGCGGCGAGGACGGCGACCACCGCGGCCGCGACCCGCGGCGCGGTCCGTGCCTGCGGGACGGCCCGCGGTCCGCGCCACGCGCCGACCGGCAGGATCGGCGCACCGACGCCCGCCGTCCCCTGCGAGGGGGTCGGCGGCGTCTGAGGGCGCGTCTCCGTGAGCACGGGACCACGCTACCGACTCCGGTGTGTCGGAAACGTATGCGCCGGGTGGGGACCTCTCCCCGCTAGGAAGCGGTGTGCCGCAGGGTGACCGTGTTGGAGAAGACCGGCCGCACGTTGTGGTCCCGGGGGATGTACTGGACCTTGATGAACGACTTCCCGGGCGAGCCCGACAGCAGCACCCCGGGCACGCGGATGGTCCGCCACCCGTCGTCGACCTTCCACGACCAGTTGGTCCAGCAGCCGCCCCAACGGGACTGGCGCGACTGCGGGTCCCGCGTCCAGAGGCACAGGCGGCCGCGCTCGGGGAGCCCCGCCGTCCTGATCGCGACGGTCGCGCGGACCGAGCGGCGGTCCGACCAGTCGGCCGGGAACGACGTGCGGTCCATGCGGAACGTGACCTGCGGGCGCGCCGGGGCGACCTTCTGGGTCCAGCCGCGCTGCGACCGCTCGAAGGTGGACGGCCCGACGTACTTGACCACCATGTACTGCTCGTCACCATCCTCAGCCGGCCTCACGCGGGTGGCGGGGACGTACAGCGACGCCTTCCCCCGCGAGAGCGTGGCGGAGCGCAGCTTGTGGCCGTACGACCACAGCTCGACCCGGCCCGTCGGCGTGGCGCCGGGCGACGAGACCGTCACCGCGACCCGGCGCCCCTTGCCGTAGGTCCACGTCCTCCCGGTCGACACCGCGACGGACGTGGCCCGGGGGCGCACGACGAGCGGGTGCCACCGGTCGACGCGCTCCTCGTACTCCGGGGCGCCGTCGAACTCGACCGCCAGGGACGAGTCGCCGAACGCGAGCCTGCTCGCCGGGAACCGCAGGGTCGCCTTCCCGCCCACCACGGCGGCGGAGGCCAGCGACTTCCCGTCGCTGCTGCGCGTGACGGACACCCGCCCCACGGGCGTCCCGAGCGTGGACGTGACCCGCACCGGCACGACGACGTCCGAGCCGTAGCGGACCGAGGACGGCACCGTGGCCTTCAGCGTGACCGGCTTGCTCGTGGCATGCACCCGGGCACCCCAGCTCGACACGGGGCCCCCCGCGGCGGTCGTGTGCTGGAACCGGAGGGTCCGCCAGCCGGGCACCTCCGTGCCGTCGAGGGCGAACGCGGCGACACCGTCGACCAGCGGCGCCGAACGCTCCACGCCGCCGCCGAGGTCGACCGTCACCTCGCCCTCCCTCGGCTCGTCCGTGCCGGTGAGGTCAAAGCGGAGCTCGTGCGCGTCGCCGTAGTACCACTCCGTCGCGCTCAGCAGCGGGGCCGTGGGGTCGGCGAGCTCGATATCGACCGCGCCCCACGACCGGACGGGGTACTGACCGGTAGCCGGGTCCACGGCCGCGGACGTGTCGACGTGGCGCACCACGACGCGGTGCAGGCCTGCGGCGTCGTCGACGGTCGGGACCACGATCGTGGCCCGACCGTCCGTCAGGGTGGCCCGCCACAGGGACGAGCTGTAGCCGTCGGCCATCCAGATGACCTGGCCGACTCCCGGCGCGCCGTCGTGGGTGACGGTCACCTCGAGGGCGACGTCCTGCCCCGTCCACCAGTGCTCCTCGGTCGGGACCACGACGGTGGCGTCGCCGCCGGCGTCGTCGGCCGTCGCGGGCGGGACGACGAGCCCCGTCGAGACCAGCGCGAGCGCGACCGCCGCACCGATCGCCCCCATCCACCGCCGCACTCCTGCGCCCACGCGCACACCGCCCTCCGTCGAGACTGCGTGGAACATAGCGGCAGGTCAGGCGCCGATCCAGACCTCCGAGGGCCCCTTTTGCCCAGTTTGCCGAACTTCATACCACCCTGGGGTATCCAGTCGGCGGGCGCCGACCGGCCGCGGGCGGCGACGAGGGTTCAGCGGGCGAGCTCCGGCGGCAGGCCGGACGACGCGCCCGCGCCCACGAGGGCCGGGTCGTGCAGGTGGCAGGCGACCCGGCGGGCCTCCCCCGTGCTCGGCGGGCCGAGCACCGGCCGGACGTCCCGGCACACGTCCATCGCGTGCGGGCAGCGCGGCGCGAAGGGGCACCCGGCGCCGAGCCGCTGCAGGTCGGGCGGGGCGCCGGGGATGCCGGACAGCTCGCGCCGCGGGCCGTGCAACGGCGGGAACGACCCGAGCAGCCCCGACGAGTAGGGGTGCCGCGGCCTCCGGTAGACCTCCTGCGCGGTGGCCTCCTCCACGATCTCCCCCGCGTACATGATCGCGATGCGGTCGGCGACCTCCACCAGCAGGGAGACGTCGTGGGTGATGAGCACGACGGAGAACCCCAGCCGGTCGCGCAGCTCCATGATCTGCTCGAGGATCTGGCGCTGCATGACGACGTCGAGCGCCGTCGTCGGCTCGTCCATGAGCAGCACCTGCGGCTCCAGGGCGAGCGCCATCGCGATCATCACGCGCTGCCGCATGCCGCCGGACAGCTGGTGCGGGTACGCGCGGACGCGGTCGGCGGAGATGCCGACCATCTCGAGCAGCTCCGCGGCCCGCGCCTCGAGGTCCCGGGGCGACAGCCCGGGCCGGTGTGCCCGGATGCCGTCGGTGAGCTGCCGCCCGATCCGGAAGACCGGGTTGAGGGAGCTCATCGCACCCTGGAACACGATGGCGACATCGCGCCACCGGGCGGCGCGCAGCTGCGCGTCGGTCAGGCCGAGGACGTCGCTGCGCCGGCCGTCGCGGTCGGTGAGCCACACCTCCCCGCCGGTGATGAGGCCGGGCGGCGGCAGCAGCCGGGTCGCCGCGTACGCGAGGGTCGACTTGCCGCAGCCCGACTCCCCCGCCAGCCCCAGCACCTCGCCGCGGTGCAGCGTGAGGTCCACGCCGCGCAGCACGTGCGTGGGGTCGTCGCCGAAGCCGTAGTCCACGTGCAGGTCGCGGATCTCCAGCACGGGCTCGCTCATCGTTCCTCCTCGCCGGGCCGCGAGGCCCGCCACTGGTCCCGGACCACCGGGGTGAAGCCGACGCGCGGGCGGATGCCGCGGCGGCGCAGGGTGCGGGCGTGCATGCCGGTGCTGCGCAGGCGCGGGTTGACCAGCTCGTCGATGCCGAAGTTGATCAGCGTGAGCGCCATGCCGAGCAGGGCGATGCACAGGCCGGCGGGGACGAACCACCACCAGGCGCCGCGCTGCAGCGCCAGGTTGTTCTGGGCCCAGAACAGGATGGTGCCCCAGTTCCACTCGCTCACCGGCGTGATGCCGATGAACGCGAGGGTCACCTGGCTCAGGACGGCGAACGTCACGGTGCCGACGAAGCCCGCCGCGATGATCGCCGTGAGGTTGGGCAGCACCTCGGCCAGCACGATGCGCCACGTGCGCTCGCCCGTGGCCCGGGCGGCCTCGACGAAGTCCCGCTTGCGCAGGGACAGGGTCTGGGCACGCAGCACGCGCGCGCCCCAGGCCCAGCCCGTGGCGCCGATGACCAGCGCCACCGTGATGCCGCCGGCGCTCGGCAGCTGGGCCGCGATGATGATGATGAGCGGCAGCTGCGGGATGACGAGGAAGACGTTCGACAGGGCCGACAGCCCCTCGTCGCCGAGCCCGCCGACGAAGCCGGCGGTGACGCCGACGATCACGCCCAGCGCGGTGGCCCCGAGCCCGGCGACCAGCCCGACGACGAGCACGCCGCGCGTGCCGACGATGATCTGCGACAGGATGTCGCGGCCCGTGTGGTCGGTGCCGAGCCAGTGCGCGCCGGACGGCGGCTGCAGCAGGGCGGTGCTCACCTGGTCGGGGTCGTAGGGCGCGATCCACGGCCCGACGACGGCGAGGATCCCGAAGAAGACGAGGATCACGACGCCGACGAGCGCCTTGGAGTTGCGCAGGAACAGCAGCCGCGGGCGCCGGCCCGGGCGCGCGACGCCCTGACCGACGTCGTCGGTCCCCGTGGGTGCCGCGACCTCGATCGCGGTGGTCGATGTGGCCATGTCAGCCCTCCTGCCGGGTGCGGGGGTCGAGCGCCGCGTACGCCAGGTCGGCCACGAGGTTGGCGACCAGCACGGACAGCGTGATGACGAGGAAGCAGCCCTGCATCAGCGGGTAGTCGTGGGTGGAGACCGCCTGGTAGAGCGTGTAGCCGATGCCCTGGTAGCTGAAGACCATCTCCATGACGAGCGTGCCGCCGACGACGAAGCCGAGGGCCAGGGCGAAGCTGGAGACCTGCGGCAGGATCGCGTTGCGCGCCGCGTACCCCACGACGACCGCCCGCGCGGGCAGCCCCTTGGCGTGCGCCACGGTGACGTAATCCTCGCTGGAGACGGTGACCATCATGTTGCGCATCCCGAGGATCCAGCCGGAGATCGACGACACGACGATGGTCAGCGCCGGCAGCGTGCCGTAGTAGATCACCGAGCCGACGAACTCCCAGCTCAGCGACGGCACCATGCCGCGGTCGTAGCTGCCGTTCGACGGGAACCAGCCGAGGTTCACGGCGAACACCGCGATGGCGATGAGGCCGAGCCAGAAGTACGGCACGGCGGAGAAGAAGGTCGTGATCGGCAGCAGCGAGTCGGCCCAGGTGCCGCGCCGCCAGCCGATGCCGGTGCCCACGGCCGTCCCGAGCAGGAACGCGATGACCGTGGCGATCCCCACGAGCCCGACCGTCCACGGCAGCGCCTGCGTGACGATGTCGGCCACCGGCGTCGGGAAGTGGGTGAAGCTCAGCCCGAGGTCGCCGTGCAGCAGCATCTGCCAGTAGTGCACGTACTGGTCCCACAGGGACATGTCCTGGTCGAGCCCGAACAGGACGCGCAGCGACTCCTCGGCGTTCGAGTCGATCCGGCCCTGCATGCGCCCCATGAGGGCGGTCACCGGGTCGCCGGGCAGCAGGCGCGGCACGAAGAAGTTGATGGTGATCGCGGCCCAGGCGGTGAACAGGTAGAAGACCGCGCGGCGCAGGACGAACCTCATGCGTCCCCTCCCGTCGGTGTCGCGGTCCGCGGCACGGCCGGGGCGTCGGCCCGGTCGGAGTACCCCCAGCAGGCGGCCTGCCGCGGCTCGCCGCCCGCCCCGTGCCCGACGTCGAGCAGGGGCGGCGCCTCGGCGGCGCACAGGTCGGTGGCGAACGGGCAGCGCGGGTGGAAGCGGCAGCCCGACGGGGGCCGCACCAGGCTGGGCGGCTCCCCGCGCGGGGCCCCCGGGGGCCGCTCGGCGAGGTCCTCGGGGTCCGGGGCGGACGCCAGGAGCAGCCGCGTGTACGGGTGCTTCGGGTCCTGGGTGACCGACTCGCTGTCCCCCGACTCCACGACCCGCCCCGCGTACATCACGAGGGTGGTGTCGGCGAAGTACCGGGCGGACGCGATGTCGTGCGTGATGTAGAGGATGGCCAGGTGCAGCCGGTCGCGCAGGTCCGCGAGCAGGTTGAGGATCCCGAGCCGGATGGACACGTCGAGCATCGAGATCGGCTCGTCGGCCAGCAGCACCTCCGGGTCGGCCGCGAGCGCCCGCGCGATGGCGATGCGCTGGCGCTGCCCGCCGGACAGCTCGTGCGGGTACTTGTCGACGTACCGCTCGGCGGGCGTGAGGTGCACGCGCTCGAGCAGCTCGGCGAGCGCCCGCTCCAGCTCGTCCCCGCGCAGGCGGCCGCGGTGGATGCGCAGCGCCCGCGTGAGCGTGTACCGCACGGGGTGCACCGGGTTCAGGGAGGCGAACGGGTCCTGGAAGATCATCTGGACGCGGTTCACGTAGCGGCGGAACGCCCGGCGTCCGCGCGCCCGCGCGTCGGAGCCGCCGAGCAGCAGGCGTCCGGCGGTGGCGGGCTGGAGCTGCGCGAGCAGCCGCGCCACGGTCGACTTCCCGGAGCCGGACTCGCCGACGAGGGCCACGACGCGGCCGGCGTGCAGCGCGAGGTCCACGCCGTCGACGGCGTGCACGACGGCGCCGCGCCCGGAGCCGCCGCCCTTGACCGGGTAGTGCTTGGTGAGCCCGACGGCCTCGAGCACGGGCGCGCCGGGGTCGGTGCGGGGGGTGCCCCCCGGGGCGCCGGCCGGCGCCCCGGGGGTGGTGGTGTGGAGG